>MTOL01000012.1 GCA_002011685.1 Deferribacteres bacterium JdFR-76 | reverse complement strand
ATCAGCTGAACTTTTGAAATAATGCCGATATCCAGTTTTCCTTCGGAAAGCCGGGCTGCCTCTACAGCAGCCCGCAGCCCCGCAAGACCGGAACCGAGAATCAACAGATCATGTGTTCGTATTCCTTCCATCGAACCCTCCATCCAAACAAAATCCACCGCTCAATCCAAAAGAAAAAAGGGCATGGCCTTNCACATGTCTGACCATGCCCTTTCCGCATTCATCACCACAATCCAGCTATTTTTATGTTGCTGTATTTCGCTGTCCGGATTCAACCCCTTACAAGTTGAGTTTCTGAATATTTGCCTTCACATGCTCAGCCGACGTGCGCAAAGCCTGCAAATCGGCATCCGAAAGCGGGATTTCCAGGATTTCCTCAATTCCTCTGGCGCCAAGCTTCACAGGGACTCCCGCAAAGGTATCCTTAATCCCATACTGTCCCGTCAGCCAGGCAGAACACGGCAAAATCCGCTTGCTGTCTTTGACAATGGCTTCCACCATTTCGGCTACGGCCGACCCGGGGGCGTAGTAAGCGCTTCCGGTTTTCAGCAGCGATACAATCTCACCGCCGCCCTTTCGGGTCCGTTCGATCAGCGCATCAATGCGTTCCTTTGGCAGAAAATGGGACAGGGGAATACCGGCAATGGTGGTGTAATCCGGCAGGGGAACCATGCTGTCACCGTGCCCGCCCAGAACCATGGCCTGAATATCGCGGACGGAAACATTGAGTTCCATGGCAATAAAGGAACGGAAACGGGCGGTATCCAGAATCCCTGCCATGCCCATCACGCGCTCTGCAGGAAAGCCGCTCACTTTATACGCCACGTAGGCCATCACGTCCAGCGGGTTGGATACAACGATCAGGATGGAATTGGGTGATTTGGCGACAGCCTGCTCGGTAACTTTTTTTACAATCTCAAAATTGGTGTTGAGCAGATCATCCCGGCTCATTCCCGGTTTCCGTGGCACACCGGCAGTAATCACCACAATGTCCGAATTGGCGGTTTCGTCGTATCCGTTGGTCCCAATCAGCCGCGTATCAAAACCTTCAATCGGAGCACTTTCCCACATGTCCAGCGCTTTGCCCTGCGGCATCCCTTCCACCACATCGACCAATACCACTTCATTGGCCAAATGCTTGCTTGCGATCCGTTGGGCCACGGTTTCCCCAACATGACCGGCACCTATGACTGTAATCTTCATGATACCCTCCCTTCTGAGTTGAGATCTACTTTATCCGAAGCAGTATTGGCCAAGGGACCGAACGGATCGGCGCTTTTTCTCAGGAAACCGGGAGTACGTGAACAACTTTCCGCGACTTGGAACGGGCAAACTTCACCACGCCGTCCACCAGGGCAAACAGCGTGTCATCCCCACCGCGGCCCACATTTTTTCCGGGATGAATCCGCGTGCCCCGCTGCCGGACAAGGATATTGCCGGCGCGCACAAACTGCCCGTCGTAACGTTTTACACCTAGCCGTTTCGATTCACTGTCGCGGCCGTTTCGGGAACTGCCCTGTCCTTTCTTATGAGCCATATCTATCAACCTCCTCGCGTTTTCTATACAACAATTTTTTCAATCTTCAATTCTGTGTAAGGCTGACGGTGCCCTTTCTTCCGCCGGTAATTTTTGCGGCGCTTTTTCTTGAAAACAATAATTTTTTTCTCGCGGTCGTGCTTCAGCACACTGGCCTCCACCTTCGCGCCTTCCACCAGTGGCTGGCCGATCTGGATGCCGTCATCCGTAGAAACCAGAAGTACCTTATCCAGCTCGATTTTCTGTCCTTCATCCGCACGAAGGCGCGGCACCATAACCCGCTGATTTTCCGTTACCCGGAACTGCTTCCCCGCAATCTCGACAATGGCGTACATCTACGTCTCAACCTCCTCTCCGCTTTCGGTCTGCAAAATTTCTTTCACGTAAACGCTTCAAAATATACAAATGAACGGCGCTAATTGTCAAGTTTTTATTAGATTTGTGAGATCTTCGCCTGTTTTTTTCGAAACGATCCGGAACTCCTGATAATTCAGCTTGTCGTCCGGAACCAGCTCGATGGTGACAAAATTTTTCAGCATCATCCGGCGGAGTCGATTCCAGAGCCCGGATGTCAAATAGTCTACCATAACCGGATGCACATACAGGAAGAAGCGTCGATCGCGGCGCATGGTACGGATCCGGCGGATGGCCACCTCAATTTTGGTGGCAACCAGCGGTTTGGAAAGAATGTGCCCCAGGCCGTCGCATACGGGACAGGGTTCTGTGATCGAGAACATAACACTGGGACGGACCCGCTCGCGGGTCATTTCAACCAGGCCAAATTCTGAAATAGGTGCCACGCTGGTTTTGGCCCGGTCATTTCTGAGGAGGCGGCGGAATTCCGCAACCAGCCGGTCACGTTTCTCCTGGCTTGGCATGTCCACAAAATCGATCACAATAATTCCTCCCAGATCCCGGAGCCTCAGCTGCCGCGCGATCTCCTGGGCTGCTTCCAGATTCAGCCGGTACGTAGCCTCTTCCTGCTCCCCTTTACTCACATACTTGCCACTGTTCACATCAATGGCCACCAGGGCCTCCGTCTGGTCAAACAAAAGGTACCCCCCGCTCTTCAGCCAAACCCTTCGGGAAAGACAGCGATCGAATTCTTTCTCCACATCGTAGGCATCGAACAGCGGCACAGGATGACGATACAGCTCAACCCGCGGAACCAGATTGGGCGAAACATCCTTCAGATAACTCACAATTTCACGGTAAAGCCTCCGGGAATCCACCACCACCCGGTCCACATCGGGCGTAAACAGATCCCGAATAATGGATGACACCATTCCCATGTCTTTGTAAAGAAGCACCGGCCCTTTCTCTTTGCGTGCCCGTTTTTCAATCCTTTCCCACGTTTTCATCAGGTTTTCCAGATCTTTCCGAAGGGTCGCTTCATCTTTTCCCTCGGCCACCGTCCGGACGATAAGACCAAATCCGTCGGGCCGGATTTTGCGAGCCAAGTGTTTCAGCCGCCTCCTTTCGCGGATGCTCTGGATCTTTCGCGACACGCCCACATGGGAATACCCCGGAACCAGTACCAGAAACCTTCCGGGCAAGGTAATTTCGGAGGTAACGCGTGCCCCTTTCGTCCCGATCGGTTCCTTCGCCACCTGAACCAGGATCTCCTGGTTGGTCACCAGCGGAACATTTTTCCGTTTTTTCTCCTCCTGCTGCTTTTTCCAGAGGGTGAGGTCCTCTTCATCCCCAATAATGGGGCCGTAATTTTCAAAGAATTCGCCAATATCTGAGAAACGCAGAAAAGCATTCTGCTCCATTCCGATATCCACAAAACAGGCCCCCATTCCCTTGAAAACATTTTCCACAACCCCCTTGTAAATGTTCCCCACCATTCGTTCCTGTTCAGGCAGCTCCACATAAATTTCCACAAGCTTCTTATTTTCCAGAATTGCTACTCTCGTTCCTGCTATGGAAGCGTTGATTAAAATCTCTTTCTTCATTCCTGTACCCCTGCTTGCTCTGTATTCCAGACCGTTTCAAATACCAAAATACCTATCCATCCCGTCAACCAGAATGGTCGTATTCCAGACCGGGTAGCCGGCCGGTCCAATTTTTTACTTGCGTGCTAAGCCTACCGCTGCTCTTTGCGGCAGACCATTCGGACCCGCGAATTCACACCACTTGCAATCCGGCCAGCGTAGTTTCATGGGGATGGGGAACAGCCGTGGGACCCATATAAGAACGGACTATGCGGCAGCGGCTTACAATTTCCGATTCTCCCCTGGTGAGGCAGGCTAAAATATCAAAAATATTGAGCGGCTGTCCGTTTTCCACCCGGTGGCGGATTTGTAGCAGTTTTCGCTGCGGCCAGTAATTCACGGAGATAAAAATCGATGCCAGATTAACGCGCTTTTTTCCTTTCCTGGTTTCTTTTTCCAGCCACATGGGTTGCCCCGAGCTAACCTGTTCTACAGCCGCCTGAATCGCGGAAATTTCTCCGGGCAGCCAGATCTGGTACTGCGCTTCCTGAATCCACTCCCGCAAAGGTGGCAGCGGCGCATCCGAAATCTGAACTTCTTCAATGCGCAGGCCATCCGGCATTAGGGCATTGAGCCGCGCGGCCAGGGCCCCGAAATCATCCCGGTAGAGATGCAAATCCATCAGCTCCCACACACTCTCTACCCCAAGCGGAATGGGTGGACCGAAGCTGACCTTAGGATGCGGTGAAAATCCCTCCGTAAAAACAAACGGCAACCGGGCAATACGGAAGAGCCGCAGCATCAGGGAAGTAAGATCCAGATGTCCGATGAATCGCATCCATCCCTGTTTCGCGTAGCGCAGGCGAACATACACTACCGGTTGTTTCGTATCCCGCTCTTCCAGCCCTTCCTCTTCCCTGCGCTTCCAGCGGAAAACAGGATGCCCATCCCGAGCAGGTCCCTGCTTTTTGCTGCGCTTCAAAATCTGCCGGCACTCGGGCTGTTTCATCAGTCCGCACAGGTTGCAACTGGCATATTTGCAATCCTCCAGCCCCTGTTCCTGCAGCGCCCTTTCCCATTCCTTTCTTAGAAAATCACGTGTTACTCCCCGGGAAATATGGTCCCACGGTAATGGTTCGTCCTGTTCCCTGGCGCGGGTGTACTCCTCCGGTTGGATTCCAGCTTTTGCAAATGCTTTCTTCCATATGTCCCACGAAAACTGATCGGTCCATGCGTCGAAGCGGGCTCCGAGTTTCCATGCTTCATAGATCGCACGCCCCAACCGCCGATCCCCTCTGGCAATAATCCCCTCCAGCCGCGTAACTTCCGGATTTCTCCAAGTTAATTCGATATGGCGTCCCCGGATGTTTCTGGCTACAATCCCAATTTTCTCTTCCAGAACAGAAATATCGTCCTGTGCGGCCCACTGGAACGGCGTATGCGCTTTGGGATTGAATGGCGAAATGGACACTTTCACCTTGGCACCGTATTTTCTGGCAATCCGCCCGATCCTGTTAACAAGATCGGCCAGCCCCAGCAGGTCCTCTTCGGTTTCGGTGGGAAGACCGATCATGAAATACAGTTTTACCAGTTTCCACCCGTGTTCGAAGGCTGTGCGCACAGCCCGAAAGATTACTTCCTCATCCATGATTTTGTTAATGACCCGGCGAAGCCGCGGCGTACCCGCTTCGGGGGCAATGGTCAGGCCGCTTTTCTTTTCACGCCCGAGGGCCTGAATCAGTTCAGGCGTGATGGTTTCCGGCCGCAGGGACGGCATGGCCAGCGAAACACGGTACTGATCAAAAAANGGGCGGATTCTTNCCCATAGCTCTGGAAGCTGGCTGTAATCAGAAGTGGAAAGGGAGGCCAGCGAAACCTCATCGTACCCGTTGGCCAGAACGGTTTCGCGGATGTAGCCGGCCAGCTGGTCGGCGCGCCGCTCCCGGCTGGGTCGGTAATAATACCCGGCATGACAAAACCGGCAGCCCCGTGTACACCCGCGCATGACCTCCACACTCAAACGGTCGTGTGTGGTACGAAGAAGCGGAAGAACTAGCCGGGTCGGGTAATTTTTTTCGTCCAGAGGTTCAATCCGGCCTTCTACCGGAAGGGCTGCTTCCGAAACCCGCGGGCGGATGGCCCGGAACCGCCCTGCTGCATCGTACGTCGCTTCGTACAGAGAGGGTACATACACCCCGGGTATGCTGGCCAAACGCCGCAAAAGTTGCTGGCGTTTCCACCGTCCCCGTTTCGCATCGCGGACAATCCCGGCAATCTCCAGCGCCGCTCGCTCCCCATCCCCAATAACAAATGCATCAAAAAAATCGGCAAGCGGCTCCGGATTTGCCGCATTGGGTCCCCCACCAATCACCAGAGGATCGGCGTCCGTCCGTTCTGCCGCAAAAACTGGAATTCCTCCCAGATCCAAACCGTTGAGAATATTGCTCGCGTGCAGCTCATACTGCAGCGTAATTCCCACTATATCAAATTCCCGCAAGGGACGTTTACTCTCCAGAGAATAGAGCGCCAAACCGTGCTTTCGCAACACGGCCTCAAAATCGGGCCAGGGTGAAAACACCCTCTCTGCCGCAATAAAAGGCTCCCGGTTGAGAAGATGGTAAAGAATGTGAAATCCCTGATAGGAGGTACCCAGTTCATATACGTCCGGGAAAAAGAGGGCAATCCAGACGTCTACCGCATCCGGATCTTTTTGGATGGCATGCGGCTCTCCCCCGATGTACCTTCCGGGCTTTTGGACGGACAGGAGCTCGTGTTCTATGATTTTCAGATCAAACATTGTTTTTTTCATAACTCATTGAAAAATTTGCATATTAAATTAATGATTCACCCCGTGGAATTCAATAAAATCTTTGCTTGCCGACGGTGGCCTGCGCGGCCCCAAAACCAGGAGAAGGCAAATCCATGAATTTCTGCCCAAAAACGAACGCAGTTTTTACCGTTCACCTCTTCTCTTCTCAGCGCAATCCTGGCTGCCGTGGCGGCGCAAACGGTTTTCCGTCTTCCAAACCGGGCATAAAAACTCCTTTTCGTCTTTCCAGCATCCCTCTTTTTATCGATTCAACGCTGAAAGAAACTTTCCAATATTGCCTTATCTCTGTCCTTCCACATTTTTAGCCGGCGGCCCAACCGGAACAGTTTGCATTTTTTCAGGGAAAAGGCACCCTGCATCAACCGCCTGCATTTCTGCCCGGAATAGCCCAGAAATTCGGGTGCGTCAAACCGGAGATCTATCGATGCGGCGGGAGGGACCAGCGGAAAAGAGGGCCACACAAATACTGAGGCCGGACAAAATTACGGAATCAATTTTGTCCTCAGGAACCGCGCTGCCGGAAAAGGCGCCCGGGCTCCTTCAGGGTGGGAACCATTCTTCCGCTGAGCAGGTGAAATAGGCTTTCCCGCCACAATCAAACCTCGGTGCCAGCAGGGATGCTCGTA
>MTOL01000494.1 GCA_002011685.1 Deferribacteres bacterium JdFR-76 | reverse complement strand
CAGGATGCCTGTTTACATGAACATTGTGGAAAGTTTTGGAGGCCGGGAAGGCAGGGCCGTTCTTCTATTTGCACCTTCCTTATGGGATGCGGCATTTATGAAGGAAGAAGGAGATAGGAGGCTGGACGGTAAACTGTGCTGGGTTGGCCGCAGGCCGGCGGTCCTGAAAAACGCTAAGAAAAAAAAGAGGGACATCCACTGGATGGAGAATCCGCAGGAAAGAAGGCTGCGCTCTTGCGGGGATGCCAGCATCTGGATCTGGAACCGGCCCCTGGTTTTTACTCCATTTGAAGGCAACCGGACCGGATTCAAATTGCGGATGCCGACCGTTGGGGCTGTGGCGGCAAAATATGGGGTTACGTCTGCCCGTTCCAGGGACGATGGCTGGTTTCTGGACGAGGACTGGATCGGCGAGGTATCGCTTCCTGCTACGTGGATTATCCTTTCTGATCGTTCCCTGAAGGGGGAGCATCCAGATTTCTGGGTTCTTTGGGAGTCAATTGCCCATGCCAATCGCGTCCGCCACGTTCTGTTTATTCCCGAAAGGGAAAAAGGAGGGGATGATCAGATTTACAAAAAACTTTTGGAAGTTCGCAGTACCCGTGATTTATGGCGCGTATTCAGCTTTGCGGTGGAACGGTGGTCTCGGTGGAACCATGTCTCAAGGAATGTGCCTGTGTGGATAGGACCGCTGCCTTTTGCAAATTTTAGGGAGTAGAGAAAGGACCGTGAAGGGAAGCAGGGTTGTCGGGAGTCTGGGGCTGTTTTTGTTGGGTGGGCTTCTTCCGGCGTTTGCCCAGGAAATGCCTGTCCCTGGAGATCCCTTTCCAGGGAGCGGGTTTCAAAAACAGGCGTTTCCTGCACCCTACCGGAGGTTGCAGGAAATCCAGTACCTTCCGGAGTTGAATCGCCCGCTGGAGGGAAGGCGCCGCATCTTGGTAATACTGATGGATTTTCCTGACTATCCCTGGACCATGAAAGCCGATTCCAATTTTGTCAACTACGCTGGCGAACCCGGATATCCTTCCCTTTACCTTCCTGAATACTATCAGGATATGCTTTTCAGCCTTGGGACTTTCCGGGACCCATTTGCCCGGAGCTCTTATACGGGAAGTCTCCGGGATTTCTTCCGGGAAAATTCCTATGGAGTTTTTGATGTCGAGGGAGTGGTCATTGGCTGGTTCCAGGCAAAGTTCCGTTACCGGTATTACTGCAATACGGACAGTACGCCGGGAACCCAGGACGATTACGGTCTGGGAAGTGGTGTGCATTCAGCACGGACACTGGTTGAGGAAGCTGTGGCTATTGCAGACAGCCTGCTGGATTTCCGCGAATTTGATCTGGACGCTGATGGGGCTATGGATGGCCTTTTTGTGGTCCATGCCGGACCGGGAGCTGAAGCACTGTATACCCGGAATTACCCGGCGCATTTCGATTACCTCTGGTCGCATCATGGCTATCTGGGATACAAATCTCAAGATGGCGTGGAGATCCGTTCCTACACCATGCAGCCGCAGGATGGGACGGTGGGCGTTTTTTGTCATGAATATGGACACATGCTGGGGATCCCGGATTTATATGATCCGGACCGGAGCTCCGAAGGGATTGGCGAATGGGGGTTAATGGGATCCGGTGCCTGGTGTCATGCACCTGAAGATGGGCTGGGGACGAGTCCGTCCCACTTCACTGCATGGAGCAAGTACAGACTCGGCTGGATCGAACCGGTATGGATCTCCGGTGACACAGTGCAGGTGGAACTCCGGCCAGTGGAACAGTATCCTGATGCCGTGGCCATCTGGAACCCGGTGGCGGATTCCGGTTTTCCACCCGCGGAATACTTCCTTCTGGAGAACCGCCAGCTTCTGGGGTTTGACCGCGGACTGACCCGCCGGCAGGTTGATTTCAGTCTGCCGCAACCGCACGGGCTGATCATTTATCATGTGGATGANAGACAGGCGAACAATTCCAATGAGCATAAGAAGCGGGTGGATGTGGAAGAAGCGAGTCCCGTCTGGTGGAACGGTGCCTGGTTTGAACATCTGGATCACCAGCGAGATTTGCAAAGTTACCGATATCTCAACAAAGGGAACCGTGGCGACGATGGGGATCCGTTCCCGGGGTACGCGCGCTGGTTAGAGGATTTTTCCGCTTTTGAGGGACTTCGCACCAAAGATGAGTTCAGCAGCAACACCTGGCCTTCCAGCCACTGGAACAGCGGAAATCCTTCCGGCATCCGGGTTTTTAATATCCGGGAGGTGGACGGACAGGTTGTCTTTGACGTGAGCGTACGGTTGCCGGAAGAGACCGCCGTTGCCACCGGAGAAGCGCGGGCGCAGAACGGGACACTGAGAGTATATCCGCTTCCCGCCCGCAATTTTCTGAACGTCCAGGTACCCTCCGTTTGGTCAGGTCGCGGACCGGTGGAACTGGTGCTGGTGGATCTCCTGGGCCGGGAGGTGAAGAGGTGGAGAGTGTGGCCGGGTTCCATGCGCCTGGTTCTACAACCGCTGCAGCTGCCGGGTGGGATCTATTTTCTCCGGCTGATGGTAAGGGGGCGTCCTATGGAGAGTGCAAAAGTCTCGATATTCCCTTCCTACCGCTGAGGACAGCTGGATTTACCGGCCCGCGGCTTTTTCGGATAGTGCGAATGGTACTGGACCAAGAGAAAATGCCCGGGAAATATGAAATTTTTGGCATGTTGAAAAAAGCGGCTATTTCGTTTGTCTCTGCAAAGAGGAAGGTTTATTTTTCAAATGTTGTCTCAGCGCCCTGTTTGGACAGCGGATGATGCGGAGCAGCGGATGGAGGAAAGATGATATCGAAACGGATGCAGGAACTGAAGCCTTCTGGAATCCGGCGGATTTTTGATCTAGCTACCACATTAAAGACACCCATCAATCTGTCGATCGGATCGGCGTACTTTGATGTCCCTGAGCCGATCAAAAAAGAGGCGCAAAAGTGGATGAATCGGGGGCACAATCAGTACGTGACGACACAGGGTCTGCCAGAACTCCGGGATGCACTGCGCCGACATCTGGAGGCACAGGGGATTCAGTTTGAGGATGTGATGGTGACCTCCGGGGTTACCGGCGGATTCTACCTGACCATGCTGGTTCTGGTGGATCCGGGGGACGAAGTGCTCATCCCGGACCCTTCCTTTGTGATGTACTCGCCGGCTGTACAGCTGGTTGGCGGTAAACCGGTGTGGGTAGATACCTATCCAGAATTCCGTCTCACGCCGGAAATGATCCGTCAAAATGTGACCTCCCGGACCCGGGCTATTGTGATCAACAGTCCTAACAACCCTACCGGCGTTGTGTATTCCTCGGATGAGCTGAAGGCGATCGCTGAAGTGGCACGGGAACACGATCTGTGGATTATCTCAGATGAAATTTATGAACATTTTCTCTTTGACGGACTGACTTTTGACAGCGTTGCCCGTTACTATGACAAGGTGGTTGTACTCCGGGGGTTTTCCAAGAGCTGGGCGATGAGCGGCTGGCGCGTGGGCTACCTTGCCACAAAGGCTGAAATGATCCGCAAGATGGTAGTTGCCCAACAGTACTCATACGTTTGCGTGGCCGCCTACAGCCAGAGGGCTGCCATTGTGGCTTTGCAGTACGATGGCAGCCATCTGATCCGTGAATACCAGCAAAAGCGGGATTACGTTTATTCGGAACTGAAACCATTGTTCCGGTTTCAGAAGCCTCAGGGGGCCTTTTTCATCTTTCCCGAGGCGCCCGGTGGAGACGGCGATGGGTTTGTGGAGCGGGCTATTGCGAAAAACGTCCTTACGGTTCCTGGTAGTGCCTTTTCACGCCGCAAAACCCATTTCCGGATTTCATTTTCGGCGTCGGATGAGGATCTGGAGAAAGGGATCAGGATTCTGAAAGAGCTGGCGGAATGAAAAGGGTTCCTGAAAAGCTGGATGCGCTGGTTGTGGATGATGAGCCCGATCTCTGCGAGCTGATGGAGGAAATCATCGGGAGAATGGGCCTATCCGTTGCGGCTGTGTCCAGCAGCAGCGAAGCACTCCAGATCGCCCGGAAAACGCGAATCCGTGTGGTTGTTGCCGATTATGCCATGCCAGATATGGATGGCCTCCGCCTGATCAGGAAAATCCGGGAGCAACTTCCAGAAATTCGTTCCATTCTGATCACCGGAGACAGCGACATAGAGGCAACCCGGGCAGGCCAGGAGACCGGGGATGTGCATGTTCTGGTCAAGCCCATCGATTTGCAGTATTTTGAGCAGCTCCTTGCCAAACTGGTATCCTGAATCGGGAAAATATGATCCGGCATTTGACTTTCCGCTGAAGATTTGCAGGGGCCGGGCTGGCACACTTTCAGGATGAGGAAGCGCAAAAAGTTTGTTTTTGCAGGGAGCAAGCGCTTTGGCGGAGGCCTCTTTTTTGCCAATGGGACCGGGCAAAATCTGACAAACCGCTACGCTGAAAAGCCTTGTCCCTGCGTATCCTTCCGGCCAGATTCTCAAGGGATCTTTGCTGCGGCCGTGCGAAATTTCATTCCGGAGAAGACCGCTTTGTTTTACATGAACGGATCTTCCTGAAAGTGCTGCTCTTCCCTCCTGCAACAGGATGGACCCTCCCGCTTCCAATCTTTCTTTCCTGAGATAGTCTTTTCGGCGGTGGCTCGATCCGCTGGGGAGAAGCCGACGCCTCTTTGCAAATTTCCTTTCAAGATTTCGCAGAATTCAGGCGAAAATCAAATTGGGATTCTCTTATCCGTAGGTATTGTACGGAGGTCCGATGAGCATTGGTCGGCCCACAATCATACTCAAATACCGTATCTGGGCATGTGAGCTGGGAATGCTGGAACAGTATTTCGGCCGGTCTTCTGTGTTTTGTCTGGGTGCGGGGTTGCGTGGGGAAGGTATCCGTAGAAGCCGGGTTGGCACCGGTGTACAGCCAGGCAAAATGCAGCAAGGGATTGAAATTTCTGAAATTATCGTCTCATATAATGCTAAAGGAAACGGGCGGGCCGGTCGAATATTAATTGAAATCGGCGGAAAGAAGGGTCCGGAAGACAGCCGGGATATCCCTGCTGCCCGTTTTCCGGATGTGGTGCCGGTGCGCTATTTGCGGGATCTGGTTTATTCCGGATTCCGCCGATTTTATTTTGCAGGGAACGGCAGTTAGAAATCAACCGATGGTACGGAGAGGCCATGAAAGCGGAATTTTACTGCGACAACGGTGCAACCACAATTCGGATCAACGAGGAGCGTATTGACATTCAAAATGCGGATCAGCTGCGGGAGATTCTGCTGGATCAGATCTACAACGGCCATACAGAGATCCTTGTTGATCTGAGCAAAGTGCAGTTTATTGACAGTTCTGGATTGGGGGCTCTGGTGTACGGTCTCAGAGAAGCACGGCGGAAGCGGGGTTCCGTACGGGTAACCGGTCTATCTGCTCATGTGTCGTCCATGTTTACCATCACGCGCCTGAACAAAATCTTTGAAATTGTGAGTCCCGGACGAAAATGAAACCAAAGGAAGGCGTCTCTTTTTTTCAGCTGGACCTGGCTTTCGATGGGGGGGTGGAAAGCATTCGTGAATTTTCCCAGATGGGAAGAAAGCTCGTGGAGTTTCTGTGGCCCGAGAATGAACAGCTGGCATTTGAGGTGGAAATGTGCCTGATTGAGGGTCTGAGTAACGCTTTTTTTCATGCGCACGNCGGAGATCCTCACAAGCGCCTGTCTTTTCAGATCCGCTACTCCCGCAGCGACCTGACCATAAGCATCTTTGACAGAGGCAGCGGGTTTGAGCTGGAAAAGATGCTCTCTTTAACCGACCGGGACCCATACCTGGATCATGGAAGGGGGCTCAAAATCATGGCCGGGCTGATGGACCGGATCCGCTATCTGCGGGGAAAGCGGCGCAACCGGCTCATCTTGGAAAAGAAAGTGAAGCGGCTTGTTTTGAACCGTGTTGGATAGATTATGTGGAAAGCGCCTTCGGAAATTGATCTGGAAGAGATACTGAACTCGGANTCGATCCGGGGATGGCTTGGTACGCTGGCTTCGCTGCTCCCGTTCCGGTTTGCCATCCGCCATGAAGGAAAGACGCTGTTTTCGAGCAATGGAAGCGTCCCGGCCGGAAAAGGCATTCCCATTGGGCTTGAAAAGGGAAAACATTTCCACCTGGTGGTAAATGCTACGAACGGAGGCGTTTCAGAAGAGAGCAAAAAGGCGCTGGCGCGCTTGCTGCAAATTGTGCTGAAAGAGCGTATCCGCCTGGAACATGAGCTGAACAGTTTGTCCGCGGAACTGCTGGAAAAGTACGAAGAGCTGAACCTGCTTTATGATCTGAGTCAGACCCTGGGGGCCCAATTCAACCTAGGGAGAGTATTTGAAATTATTCTCCGCCGTGTGGAAGAGCTGCTGGACGTGCAGCGCATCTCTATTATGCTCTATGATGAGGAACGGGAAGAACTGGAGATCGCAGCGGCCCGGGGTTTTGATCCATCCAAGCTGGACCGCACACGGATCTCCATTTTCGAAGGGATATCCGGGTATGTGCTGCGCACCGGCAAGCCACTTCTTGTGGAAAGCCTGGAGAATCTGCCCGGAGAGGTCAAGTGGAAACGGCGACCGGGCTATACCACCGATTCGTTTATCTCGGTACCCATGGTTTGTTCTCCGGAGGGGGAGAAAGATATCAAGATCGGGGTAATCAACGTAACGGAAAAGCGGACCGGAGAGCCGTTCCGGTCGGGCGATCTGAAGCTGCTGCAGACGATTGCCTCCAATGCGGCCATCGCCATTTACAATTCCAAGCTGATTGACAAAGTCAAAGAATCGGAACGGCTGCAAAAGGAGCTGGAAATCGCGGAGCAGATTCAGAAGCGCCTTCTGCCCTCCAGCTATCCTGTTTTGCCCGATCTGGAATTGGCGGGGGCCTGCCGTCCTGCCCGGAAG
>MTOL01000294.1 GCA_002011685.1 Deferribacteres bacterium JdFR-76 | reverse complement strand
ACAGCTCAAGGCGGAAAATATCCCTTACAAACTGGAAAACGGCGGGACTACCATTCTTGTGCCGAGGGACAAAGTGTACGACCTGCGCCTGCGGCTTGCCTCTCAGGGATTGCCACAATCCGGGCTGGTAGGCTACGAAATATTCGACCGCAACAACATCGGGACCACCGATTTTATTCAGAAGATTAATTACCGCAGAGCTTTAGAAGGGGAGCTGGCGCGAACCATCAGCACGATGAAAGAGATCAAAGCGGCCCGCGTGCATCTGGTGATACCTGAACCCCGGCTCTTTGAGGAGCAGCAGAAGGAAGCAACGGCATCGGTTACCGTCAAATTGGGGACCGGACATACACTAAGCCGAAAGCAGACGCTGGCCATCGCCAATCTGGTCGCCGCCAGCGTGGAAGGTTTACGGCCAGAGAATGTTACCATTGTGGACACAGATGGCAACATTCTGAACCAGCCACGCGAATCGGAAACATTCCTGTCTATGACGGCAGACCAGATCGAGCTAAAGCGGAAGGTGGAGGAGTATTACAACCAGAAGCTTACCCGTTTGCTGGAAAATGTGGTAGGGAAAGGCAAAGTTGCCGTTCAGGTAACGGCTGATCTGAATTTTGACCGTGTTGAACGCACCATCGAAAAATACGATCCGGACAACCTGGTGGTTATCAGCCAGGAACGGAGCGTGGAAGAAGGTACAGGGGAAAGCGGAGGCACATCCCAAAAAGTCGAACACACCATTACCAATTATGAAGTCAACAAGACCATTGAACGCATTGTACAGGATGTGGGCAACATCAAGCGCATTACAGTGGCCGTGATGGTAGATGGCAAATATCAGCTGCCTCCGAATGCCGGAAAAGATGCAACGCCTACTTACGTACCGCGGAGCGAAGAGGAGCTGCAGAATCTGCGAGAAGCCGTCAAGACAGCCATCGGATATGATGAAAAACGCGGCGATCAAATTCAGGTGGTCAACATGCCGTTTGATAGAACGCACCTGATCGCAGAAGAAAAGGCTATGCGGCGCATGGAACGCCAGATGTTCTGGCAGCAAATGCTCAAGCGATTTTTCCTCCTGCTTCTGGTGCTGGGTATTGGCTACGGACTCTGGAAGATCATTGGCTCTTTCAAGACATATTTTGTGCCGCATACGGCTCCCGTCCTGGCGCTGGAAACGGGAGAAGAAGGGCCAATGAATTTAGAACTACCGCCAGAAATAAAGAACAACGTGCGTTTGCAGCAAACCATTGCCACCTTGACGCGCGAAAAACCCGATGACGCTGCAAAACTGCTGAAAGCATGGCTGATTGAGGACGAGCATGAACGAGTTTAAAAACGAACTGATGACCTACGAAAATCTTTCCGGCACCCAGAAAGCCGCCATCCTTCTGGTGGCGATTGGTGCCGATGCGGCGTCTCAGATTCTCAAAAACATGAGCCAGGAGGATGTGGAAAAAATCACCAAAGAGATCTCCCGGCTGCGCAACATTCCCTCCAAAGTCATAAATGAAGTGGTCAATGAGTATTACCGGATGATTCTTGCGCAGAACTACATTTCGGAAGGGGGGACGCGTTACGCTCAGCAGCTGCTGGAAAAGGCCGTGGGCAAAGAACAGTCCTCCATGATCTTAAAAAAGCTGGAGAATATCGACAAAGAGCAGCCGAAAGGGTTCAAACGGCTTGCGGATGTAGGGGTGGAACAGATTGTCAATTTTCTGGTCAAAGAACATCCGCAAACCATTGCGGTGGTGCTGGCCCATATGGATTCGCAGAAGGCAGCCAAAATTTTCATGGAACTGCCACAGGAACTGCAGGTGGAGGTTGCCTACCGGATTGCCAAGCTGGACCAGATAGCGCCCGAGCTCATTGAGGAGGTGGAGAACTACATTGAATCGCACTTTAAAGGGCGCTTTACTCATGGGATTGGCCAGGTGGATGGCCAACGGGTGGTGGCAGATCTGCTGAACCTGGCGGGTAAAGTTACGGAAAAAGGCGTAATGGAGGGGTTGGTTCGCATCGACCCGGACCTGGCAACCAGCATCAAGAACCTGATGTTTACCTTTGACGACCTGATTTTTGTGGATGACCGCTCCATTCAAAAGATTCTGAAAGAGGTGGACAGCAAGGAGCTGGCCATTGCCCTGAAGGGAGCCAGCGATGAGGTCAAAGAGAAGATTTTCCGCAATATGTCCGAGCGCGCTGCCGGCATGTTGCGCGAGGAGATGGAGTACCTGGGTCCTGTCCGTGTGAAAGAGGTGGAAGAGGCCCAGCGCAGGATTCTGGCCATTGTATCCAGTCTGGAAGAAAGCGGCGATATCATTATTCACCGGGAAGGTGGAGAGCAAGATGTCATTTATTAATCTCAAAGTGCGCGGAAAAGTTAAGTCAGCACGGCTGCAGGCGGAAGATCCGGCGTGGCCAAATCTGGACGGAACCGCCATCGAAACGACGGACGGACCTTTCACGAAAGGCGCCGAGGAGATGGTCCAGGGGGAAACCGGGTTGGATGCCCAAATGGAAGCACGGCTACAGCAGGCAAAACAGGAGGGCTTTCAGGAGGGGTTTCAGATAGGATTGGAAGAAGGAAAGAAGCGGGGCCTGGAAGAGGCCCGCCGCGAATACAAACCACTTCTTTCGATGCTGGACCGCGCGGTNCAGGAGCTGAAGGCGGAAAAAGAAACCTTTTATGAAGAAAATGAAGTGTATATCGTGAAGCTGGCCATCGAAATTGCGCGAAAGATTATTCAGCGCGAACTGAACCAGAATGCCGACATTCTTCTTTATATCGTCCGGGAAGCGCTTCGCAAGGTGGCAGGCAACGGAAAAATTGTCATTCGTGTGCATCCGGAGGATCTGGAGCTTCTTCAAAAAAACAGGGATTTTCTGGAACAGCAGCTATCCACTTTTTCGTCGGTAGAATTTGTGCCATCGGAGGATGTGGAAAAAGGCGGCTGTGTTATTGAGTCGGAATCGGGCATTGTGGATGCACAGCTCAGTGTTCAGCTTGAACAGATCGAAGAGGCTTTGCTGGAGGGAGCCCGTGCAGAGTAATGTGAGTCCATCGCAGCGGCTGTTTGAATTTTTCCGGGAGCGCATTCATGCGATTGACCCCATTGTGCTCCGCGGCGAGGTGGAAAATATTGTGGGGATGATCATCGAGTCGCGCGGGCCTGCAGCTGCGCTGGGCGATCTGTGCTATGTGTTTCCCAGTAATGGCGGCCCACCCGGCAAGGCGGANGTGGTGGGCTTTCGGAATCACCGGGTTTTGCTGATGCCGCTACAGGAAGTCACGGGTTATCATCCGGGAGCAAAGGTAGTCGGTAGCCGGAAGAAGTTAGGTGTTCCGGTGGGCGATGCCCTGCTTGGAAGGGTGCTCAATGGTCTGGCGGAGCCTATCGATGGGCGGGGCGTGCCACTGGTGAAGGAACGCCGTTCCATTTACCAGGAGTCACCGCATCCGCTGCGGCGAAAAAACATCAAAGAGCCGCTAATTACTGGGATCAAAGCGATCGATGCTTTCATCACCATCGGCAAAGGGCAGCGGATGGGGATTTTTGCGGGAAGCGGAGTGGGGAAAAGTGTTCTTCTTGGAATGATTGCCCGCAATACTCTGGCAGACATCAATGTGATCGGGTTGATTGGTGAACGCGGGCGCGAAGTGCGCGAATTTATCGAGCGGGATTTGGGTCCGGAAGGGCTCAAGCGTTCGGTGGTGATTGTGGCGACTTCTGATGAATCTCCGCTTTTGCGCGTTAAAGCTGCAATGGTGGCCACCACGGTGGCAGAGTATTTCCGGGATCGTGGTAAAGACGTCCTGCTGATGATCGATTCCATCACCCGGGTTGCAATGGCTCAGCGGGAAATCGGACTGGCAGTTGGTGAACCACCTACGACCAAAGGTTACACACCGTCTACCTACGCGCTGCTTCCCAAATTGCTGGAGCGGGCTGGCAATTCGGACCGCGGAAGCATTACGGGATTGTACACTGTTCTGGTAGAAGGTGACGATCTGAACGATCCAGTGGCGGATACGGCCCGGTCCATTTTGGACGGGCACATCATCCTCAGCCGCGAGCTGGCAAACCGTGGCCATTATCCCGCTATCGATCCGCTGCAAAGCGTGAGCCGCGTAATGCCCAACGTAGTTACCGATGAACATCTCAAACTTTCACAACAGATTCTCCGCCTGCTGGCTACCTACAAAGAGGCGGAAGATCTGATCAATATCGGAGCCTATGTGAAAGGCAGCAATCCGGAGATCGACCAGGCGATTCAGAAAATTGGCCGGATTAACCGGCTACTGCAGCAGGCTGTTCAGGAACGCAGCGATTTTCAGCAGATCCTTCAGGAAATGAAAAACATTGTCCAAATGAGTGAAGGTCCGTCATGAAAAAATTTAAATTCAGGTTGCAGAAAGTGGCCGATATCAAGGCCAAACAGGAAAAGCAGAAATCGCTGGAGCTGGCCAATCTGTTCCTTCAGCTGGAAAAGGAAAAACAGCAGCTTCAGAACCTGAATTTTGAACTGGATCATGTGCAGCAAGAAATTTTCCGCCGCACTCTGGAGGGATGTGCTGCCAAGGAGATTCTGGAATACCAGCGGTATGCGGAGAAATTGGGTCAGGATATCCGAACCCAGAAAAATAAAATACAGAGCCTGGAAGAGAAAATTGAGAAAGTTCAGATGGCACTTTTGAAGCTGAACAAAGAAAAAAAGATTCTGGAACGCATCCGCGAAAAGCGCTATTTGCAGTACTTGCAGGACTTAGCCCGGGAAGAGCAAAAGATGCTGGATGAAATGTATCAATTAACCCAGGCATTCAAGAAAAGGCTATGAGAGGCGAAAAAGGTCGAATTCCGGTGAGCTTTTTTCTGATTGCATTGCCGCTATCGTTTTTTGCTATGCTTGTAGCGGTTTATGTGGGGCTGTATGGGTGGAATCCGCCCTTTGAATTGCGCCTGAAGACGGAAATCGGCCCAGGAACCCTGGTATCTGATGAGGAGATGCTCCAGCGAAAGGCTGCCCTGTATGACAGCCTGAAAGCACTGGGACAGAGAATCGAAGATTTTGTAAGAAAACAGGAAGAGATTCAGCGGCAGGTAAGTGCTTGGCAGGATTCCCTGAAAACCCTGGAGAAAATAAAACGGGATTTGGAAAAACAGCTGGCCGAATTGCAAAGCGAGTTGGCGCGCTACCAGGCGCAAATTGATGCTGCAAAGCAGCAGCGGATGAACCGCCTGACGAAAATTTTGCAGTCGCTAACGCCAGAGCAGCTGGATTCGCTGTATGTGGCCAGTCTGGACGACCGGACGCTGATGGACATTATTGCCATGGCAAAGGCCCAGCAGGCCGCAGCAGTTTTAAGTAAAGTGGATCCGAGAAGAGCGGCGAGACTCACGGCAAAATATATCAACCCATGAATCCGATACCACTAACATCACTGGGAAGTGCGGATGCCCCTGTTTCGGCCGGGGGGGGCGGCCGAAAAACGGATTTTCCGACCGCTTTTGAGCATGTGCTGGAGACGTTCCTTGGCGTTTTTCGCCGGAGTGGAGCAACGGCATCCGGCGGCCCGTTGGAATTCTTCTTGCCGGTGGGTACGCGGATGTTTCCACCTCAAACACAGAGGCCCCTGGTTCCAGGAGGGAACTCCGGGGGAAAATGCTCCAATGCTGGGCCGGATGAAGTTAAAAGGTGGCGACTGTTACGAACGGAGCAGTCTCCGAATGCCGCAGGGGACACCGGTTTTGGGAAGGTTTCATCCGACGCTGCACAGAANCTGGGATTCCGGTACGATATTTCTACGCCTTGGGCGACCGGAAGCGAGGTGCCAGCTGCCGNGACGGTGAAGGTCTTTTCCGTTTCCTGGAAAAAATTGCAGCCATTTCTCACCATTTTGAAAAGGCTGGTTGCGGATNATGGATACCAGGTGTGGACCGGCACAACTCCCGAGCCACAGGAGCTGGAACCAGCAGGGGATGGGAAAGGAAAAAAACAAGAGGGCCATCCGGGCCGCGGGATAGTTCTGGAAACAGAAGATCCAGATGTACTGAGATGGCTTGAGGAACGGACGCGAAGCGAGGTGTCCTTTCAGGCCACAGCAACGCCGGGGGCCGCAACCGGCACTGTGATTGAGATATCGCCACATTTGCCTGGCGGAAGCCCTGTGGGACGGCGCATACCCGCTGATCCTGGTCTACCCGGAAATAGGAATGATGGGCAGTGGATCGGCGGAGGGGCTCAGAAAAATGAACAGATTGCCACAGATTCTTTTTCGGAGAGCGCTGAGGCGAAGAATAGGCTTTTCAGCTTAGCCTGGACCGACCCGGCGTGGGAGCCCCCGCAGGAATCAGACGAGTTAATGACGGCCGCGAGGGCAGCCAGCAAGCCGATCTCTATGATGGAATCAGATGCGGTGCCCGAAAATCCGCAAGGTGTGCGGCTGTGGATTCCAGCCGAATTGTTGGCAAAAGAATCCCGGCTGAACCGGGCGCCAACGGTTTCTGTGGCGGAGAACGGCACACACGTTCCGGTTTTAAATGGGCATCAGAAAGGTTCCTTGCCGGAAGAGCGATTCTCGCCTGAGCTTCTTGTTAGACCATCTATCCCGGTAGCGGATGACGTGATATCCCGGAAATCGGAAGCANCAGCGCTGGAATCATCAGTTTATCCGGGTTCAGCAGTATTAGACAGCGATAAGAATATCTCTTCTCCGGGCAGTTTTACCCGGATTACGGTAACTTCAGGGTCGGTAGGGCCGGACATGGCCACCCGCCTTCCGGATGTTCTGTTATGGTCGGAAGAAATCGGGGAGGCTTCCGAAGGAATTAAAGTGCTGATTAGCATCCGGGAGGGAGTTTTGCCTGAAAGAGGAAAAGAGGGGAAAACGGTTCTGTCGGAAACGATAGGCCGGGCTTTCGTTGAGGAACCCGGAAAGCAGATCAGCACGGGCTCTGTAAAGGCAGTGGGC
>MTOL01000010.1 GCA_002011685.1 Deferribacteres bacterium JdFR-76 | reverse complement strand
CCGCCGATGGCCCACAGCGCTATCTGGCTTAGACCAGCATATTTGTCGCCGGCAAACAGTGGCTTGCCGTCTTTCCAAAGGGACAGATGCGTGTGCATGCCGCTTCCATTGTCCTCAAAAATCGGTTTGGGCATAAAAGTGACCGTCTTCCCGTGCCGTAAAGCCACATTTTTCACAATGTATTTATACCACATAAAATGGTCGCACATGGTGAGCAGATCGTCATATTTCATGTCGATTTCGGACTGTCCGCCCGTTGCCACCTCATGGTGATGTGCTTCCACCACAATGCCAATTTTTTGCATCTCGAATACCATTTCGCTTCGGAGATCGTGGTACGTATCCGTTGGACTAACAGGGAAATACCCTCCCTTATAGCTCGGTTTGTAACCCAGATTGGGTTCCTCAATCCGGTTGGTGTTCCACGCCCCCTCCACGGAATCGATCTGGTAAAACCCCATGTTCTGCGTCTGTTCGAAACGAATTTCATCAAAGATAAAGAATTCGGGCTCCGGTCCCACGTAGCAGGTATCGGCTATGCCGCTTTTTTTCATGTACTCCACGCCTTTTTCGGCCACATGCCGGGGGCAACGGGAATATTTCTCCCGGGTAACCGGGTCCACAATGTTGGCAATCACACTTACGGTGGGTTCCCTGAAAAAAGGATCGATTTTGGCTGTCGAAGGATCTGGAACGGCCAGCATATCTGAAACATGAATTCCCTGCCAGCCGCGAATGGATGATCCATCAAACCCAACCCCTTCTTCGAAAGTTTTTTCATCCCAGGTGTCAATGGGGAAGGTACAGTGCTGCCAGGTTCCCAGCATATCCACAAATTTCACATCGACCATGCGAGCATTATGCTTTCTAGCAAATTCGAAAAACTCTTTCGGCGTCATCTGACCTCCTACTTCTTTTGCGGTTCATCACCTTCTCTTTTTCATGTTCACGCTGTTTCTGTACTTCAAGAAATATGCCAGAACCGCCAACCCGCGCTCTTATTTTGCAACTTATTGACACTCAATGAAATTCCGGAATACAAAAAAATCCGGGCCATAAAAAACGGAGAAAAAATAAAACAAATTTGTTGTATTATTAAAATTCCCAACAATTTTGTCATTTCTTTTTGTTTTTATCCCATTCTCCTGGTAACAACGTGGTCTCCTTCCCTCATTCCGCTCCTGGCAACCCCACCAGCCGCAAATTTCCTGCATTTCAGCACTTTTTTGTGAAGAAATTTCGGGATCTTCCGATGAAAAAAGCAAATGCAGCTGGAAATGGCGGGAAATAAAAGCTATATTCATAACAAAATTGTTTGAATTTTTTATTCCATACATTTTTGTCGTATTGATTTTTTTCGAAGCCGTGGAAGGAGCCCGATGCCAAAGCGAGGTACCGAAAGCCTGGTCCGCAAATTGAACATCCTGCAGGAGATCCATCACGCGTTATCCCGAACGCTCAACCTGCGGGAATCCTTGGATGCGGTCCTGCGTATTCTCTACCATTCATATCCCATCCGATATGGCGCCGTATTTCTGCAAAAGGAAGAAGAGCCTCTCCTTTTTCCCTATGCCACCGTTGGATATAGTCTACCCCTTCCAAACGTAAGTTACCGGCCTGGCGAAGGCTTGACGGGTCAAGTTGCGGAAAACGGAAAGCCGATTGTCGTCCCGCGGGTCACACGAGAACCCACATTTCTCAACCGCCTGCGCGCAAATCTGGCTCAGGGCGAATGGACCTACATTGGCGTACCCATCTCCAGCGAGTACCGGGTGCTCGGAGTGCTGGCGGTTCTGTTTCGCTATTCCCCCAACCGGGATCTGAACCATACTCTGAAATTTTTTCAGCTCGTTGCCTCGGCCCTGGTTCAGCANATCCGGGTTCATCACCTGCTCACCGAGGAACGCCAGCATCTCCTGAACGAAAAAGCTCANCTAAATGAGCGTCTGCGGGAGCAGTTCAGCTTTTTCAACATCATAGGCAACAGCGACACGATGCAGGAAGTGCTCCAGCGGGTTGCACAGGTAGCCCCAACCGATACGACGGTACTTATCCGCGGAGAAAGCGGCACCGGAAAAGAACTCATTGCCCGCGCCATTCATTTTAACTCCAGGCGGGCCGAAGGCCCTTTCATCCGCGTGAATTGTGCAGCTATTCCAGACGGTCTGATTGAATCGGAATTCTTCGGCCACGAACGCGGAGCCTTCACAGGAGCCGTTTCCCGAAAAAAAGGAAAATTTGAGCTGGCTGACGGCGGGACCATTTTTTTGGACGAAATCGGCGATTTAAGCCCTCACACACAGGTCAAGCTTTTGCGGGTACTTCAGGAACAGGAATTCGAACGGGTCGGCGGGACCGAAACCATCCGGGTGGATGTGCGCATCATTGCCGCCACAAATGCCGACCTCGAAAAACGAATGGCAGAAGGGAAATTCCGGGAAGATCTCTACTACCGCCTCAACGTTTTCACTATTTTCGTTCCCCCGCTACGTGAACGCAAAACCGACATCCTGCTTCTGGCCGATCACTTTCTAATCAAGTATAGCCGAAAACACGGAAAATCCATTCGTCGCATTTCCACACCAGCCATCGACATGTTAATGCGCTACCACTGGCCCGGAAACGTGCGGGAGCTGGAAAATGTGATCGAGCGGGCCGTGATCCTCTGTGAAGACCAGGTAATCCACAGCTATCATCTCCCCCCAACGCTGCAGACGGCTGAAAGCAGCAATACCGTTCCCAATCTGTCTCTGGAACAGGCGGTGGCCGCTTACGAGAAAGAGCTGATCCAGGACGCGCTCAAATCGGCACGGGGTGTCAAAGCGCGAGCTGCCCGTCTGCTTAACACCACGGAGCGCATCCTCAGCTACAAAATCCAGAAATACGGCATCGACGTACGGCGTTTTAAGTCGTAGCCCTGGATGAGGACCTCGGTGCGGCTTACTTAATAAACAGCAACGGACGAACAGACGCACGGCGATGACCCTGCGTCCCCTCCGGAATGGTTTCCAGGCGGACAAAATACAATCCGGATGCCAGCCCGCGACTGGCCGGATTCCAGCTTAACCGGTGTACGCCAGGGTCCTTTGTTGCATCCAGCAACCGGTCCACGGTACGGCCGTGGAGATCAAACACGGTGATCCGCACACGGCTGCGCCGGGCCAGAGAGAACCGGATGAATGTGACCGACTGGAACGGATTGGGATAATTGGGCAACAAAGCGAACCGCAATGGCACCTGGCCACCAGGTTGCTCGGCTTCGAGGGCCGGAAGCAGAAAGGCCATAGCTGCAGCCATCACTTCGTTGCGGGATGTTTCCTGATCGATGGTTTCGAACGGTATGGCCAGTACAATTACGTTGCCGCTATCGGACCCGGCGCTTCTGTACTGAACGGCCGCTGCACCGCCGCTTCCGGAATAGAGCAAGCAGGACAAGGCTCCCCTTCCAAAAGGCTGCAAAATGTCGGTGGTATCGGCCCGGTAAGGCCTCTGCCCGAATTCAAACTCCTGTCCGGCAAATGCCGTACCGGATACCCCCCTGAGCAAAAAAGACCCTGTCTGAAGACCGGCAAAATCCACGTGGAACACGGTATGCAGAAATTCTTCGCTTTTTGATGACGCCCATGGGAGCCCTGCATCCGGATCGAGCCCGCGGGCAACCGCGGCGCCGCTTACCAGAAGCGCCCCACCCCCGGCAACAAACCGGCCAAGTAGCACCTGTTGGGTCGAATCAAACGGAAGACCTTTTGCAGTGCCGGTAAACCAGACAACAGCGGCATAATCAGGCAGATGGACTGTACTGTCTGCCACAGCTGCAGACGCAGCACAGTCAAATCCAAACGCCAGGGAAGCCAGGGCTTGTCCGTATGCCGCAGCAAAATCATGGCTGGTTTCGGTTTCCGTTCCATCCACAATCAGAACCTTTCCTCCCTGGCCAGCACATGTACCGTACACATTGGATGGCAGGCTTTCGTTAGGAATAGGAGCTCTGTCCACAGCCGTCAGGCGGAAGTAGATTGGTGTTTGTGCGTGTACCGGAAATACTGTGTCGGTTACCGCTGGATTCAGCTGATCCTCCCGAAAAGCAAGGCTCCATTTCTGATTGTCCCTGGAAAAATACAATCGGTATCCTGCCAGATCACTCTCCTGGTTGGGATACCACGAGATGTAAAGTCCTTCCTGGGTGGAACGTACCACCCGCAAAACGGGAGCGGCAGGAGGTTCCGTGTCAGAGGGAAGCACTTCCACGGCTGTAAATCGCCGGGCCAGGTTGCCCCGGGTGTCTTCGGCAAACACCTCCACCACATATTTGCCAGCTTGCATCTGGGTGGTATTCCAGTACCGATCCCGTTCAACATCGTTGGTAACGATGTACACATGGCTTGTGGTGCTGGAAAACCTATCAAAATACACATTGTGAACATAGGCATTTCTGGGTTTGCGGTCAAACTGGAACCGCCACCCCCCTGTCGGTGGCTCATACACCACAGCCGAGGTGTCGGCATTCCAGATGCGGTAGCCGATTTTGTACGTCCCGTTGTTTCGCCGGGATACCGGACTGCTTGGCGGGCCGTTTTGCTCGTCCACCTTCACAACGATATCCACGAGCCCGCTTACCTTTCCGCTCACAAACTCCACGGCAGATCCATTCTTAAAAAAGCGAATATAGCGGATAATCGGAGCCCACGTATCCACAAGCGGTGTTAGCCCCGTCCCTTCCAGCATGCTGTTCTTTTCCTGACCGATATATCCGTTGGTGAAATGAACATGTCCCATCCCCGGGTAAATGGTCCCAATGACCGTCTGGGATGCGAATACCGAATCTCCTACTTGCAAGGCCGGATTGGGTTTGATATGCACATAAGCCATGTCCTGCACCCGCACATAGGCATTGGAACCGTATACACTTACCGCCCCGATCGAGGTCACAATCCCATCCTTGACGGGATATACCGGCGACCCATCAGCCTTCGGGATGTCAGTTCCATTGTGAAAATGGTCTGCGGATCCCGTATCACGAAACTCACAGAATGTGCCGGTCACTTCATGGCTCTCATGAAACGGTGTTACGGGCCAGGGAAATTGGGCCCTGGTTTTCCCGGCCGGCAGCAAAAAATACAACAAACAAACCGAAAGAGAAAGTGCAATTTTCTTCATTTTACCACCCCAATTTCAACGGCAGCATCTGAAAAACCAAGCAGCAGCCGGAGGCCCTCTGCATCAACTGCCAGTTCCGGCTGGAAGAGTGAGCGGTCCGCAAATGCCCTGCTCAGCAACAAGTCTCCCCGGTGGTTCATAATCCGCAAAACCGGCTCGTTGAATACAAACGCTTTTGCCTCTTCCGAATATCCCGCTATGGCACTCAGGAGAAAAAGGTATGGTCCTGCAGCACCGATGTGGACCAGACGCAGCCGGCGGGTTTCCAGTCCCTTCTCCCACACCAGGCGGCCTTTTGTGACATCCACCAGGCGCACCATAGAACGATCCGCCAGGAAAACCCTGTTCTCCCCCTGAGCAAACGCCGCCAATTGAAATCCGAAATCCCCCTTGAAACGCACCTGGCCATTGCGGCCAAACAGCAGAGCCTGAGGGAAAACNCGCCCTTCCGCCATGACGCCTAAAGCAGAAACCGCCAAAAACCGCCCCGAAGGTGAAACAATTAGCGCCTTCGGGTCCGGCCGGTCCACCTGCCGGCGCCACAACAATGTCCCATCTCTGGAATAAACATGGAGAAATGTGGTTGCCGCCTCTTCTTTGCCCGCGCTTACGTCGACGGGCATTGCTCCCTGCCTATTGAAGAGAACAGCGATGACCTGCCCTGAAGTATCCGCTGCCAGCAACACCTTCCGTTCCAGATCATAGGATACTTCCGGCAACAGGGTTTCGCTTTTTGCAAGCGTTCCGGCTGGCGAATAGAAAAAAAGCTTTGCCACAGCCGGATCGGCCAGCACCAGCCCCAGATCCTTCCCCAGAAAAAGGATGGCTGGGATCGGGTCATCGTATCCGTATTCCCGGAGAATTTCGAGTATTTTCCTTCCGCGCCAGTCATAAGCAGAAATCTGAACCATACGCCCCATCCCGGAGGCATGGCCCCTGGCAGCCGAAACCACGGCTACGGCATCGCCCGAAACCGCTGGAAAAGCCCCCACCAGTCCTTCTGGCCGCTGGAGAGAGAATTCCCCCCATTCTGACAGAAGGCGAACAGAACGGTCCGTTACCGTTACCCGCCGGCTCAATTTGAAGGGAACAAAACGGGTTCTGACGGGCCGTGCATAATCCTGCACCACACGGATTTGAAGTTCTATACCGTCAGAAGAAGACTGGCCGTAGACCGGCATAGAAGTTAAAAACGAAACCAGTAACGCAAAGATAAACCCTTTCATAACCGTTCTCCCCATGCTGCACATCCCTTTGAGCAAGCCAATGAAAAACTTTTCTCGAACAAAGGTGCGAAAATGCGGAGGAATCCATGTTGCAGGAAATGTCATATGAACTCTTGCCATAATGGAACCTCCGCGAAATAATAGAGTCCGCAAAGCAAAAATGCAAGCAAATTGAGGCAATTTCGTTCCGCAAGGCCGAAGATCTTGGCGAAACCTTTCCGCTTAGAAAAGCGGCCGGATCATTCCTGCCGGAACTCTGGCATTCCAGCCTCCCCGATGCGATCCCAATGCCCCTTCTGGCGTTCCTGTGCTGGGAACGGGCAAAATTGATCCGCTCCATTTAAAATTAAGATCGCCATTCCGGCAGAAATCTATCCTTGAAAATGATGCGTTCCGGAAGCATCTTAAAATCCGAGCGCAATCCAAAAAAGAGGAGGCAGCTATCAAGTGGCGTTCAGAGGCCGGATGCAACGTATTCGTATTCTTGTTCTTTGTACGGGCAACTCCTGCAGAAGCCAGATAGCGGAAGCTGTATTGCGTTCACTCGACTCAGATCTTGCGGTTTACTCTGCTGGGACGGAACCGGAACGGCGGGTTC
>MTOL01000412.1 GCA_002011685.1 Deferribacteres bacterium JdFR-76 | reverse complement strand
CTGGCTTTTCGCCTCGCTGGCCGCTTTGGCCAGTTCGGCATTGCGTTTCTCGCTTTCGTAGAGGCGGGCATTTTCCAGAGCAATGGCGATCTGGTCCGAGAGGATGCGCATGGACCGCACATCCCATTCCGAAAACGCGTCTTTCTGGTCACTCTCAATAACCAGAACGCCCACAACCTTTTCGCCCCGCTTAATGGGGACCACCAGTTCCGACCCAAGATCAGGCACAACGGGTTTGTACTCCGGATCGTTTTCCACATCGCGGCAGAGAATAAGTTCTCCCATTCGATAGCAGCGTCCCACCAGTCCCTCGCGGATGGATTGCCGGTAACCGATCTGAACAAAATGGGAATACTCCCCCGCCTGGTGGGTTACCACCATCTCCTCTGTCTCTTCATCGTACATGAGGAGGACCACATGGTTGTAGCCGAAATTTTGGTGGACCTCTTCGACGATTTTGCGTGCCAGCTGGTCGAAATCGAGCGATGAAGCGATATCCTGGGCCACCCGGCTGATCAGGTGGAAATGTTCGGCGCGGCGCTTCTCCATTTCAAACATGCGGGCGTTTTCAATAGCCACTGCGGCCTGCCGCGCCAGCACACTGAGAATTTTCAAGTGTTTCTCGCTGTACCGATTGGCCCCCCACTTGTTGACGGTCAATACTCCAATTCTACGGTTTTCAAACATAATGGGGACGGCAATCATGGACTCCGGCGCCACTTTGGATTGGGGGGTGTAAAAGGCACGGGGATCTTTCTGCATGTCGCCAATTAATTCTGCCACTCCATGCTCCAATACCCAGCCCGTGATTCCTTCTCCCAGGCGCAGGGGGGGCAGGCATTCATCTTCTTTCCGATAGTCTTCGTCGCCGTGTCCGTAATATGCGGGTTTCAGAAGCTGCTCTTTTTCATCCCAGAGCCAGATCCGGCAGTTGTCGAAATCTACCAGATCCCGCACACCATCCGCCAGGGCAGTAACCACTTCCGAAACCGTAAGCAGCCGGTTCAGCCGCTCCGATAAGCGGTTGATGGTCTCCAGCGAATTCTTCCATTCCAGCGTTTCCTGATAGGCCTTGCGCAGGATCTCACGGTTTCGTTCCCTGTGGGTGATGTCCTGAAAATACCACGCCCGGCCGTAAATGGTGCCGTCTTTACCTTTCACAGGGAGGGTAGTAAAGGACAGGATCCGTCCATCCTTGAGCCGCAGCCGCAATCCGGCTTCGCTGCGTTCCGGATCGCCGTGCAGTTCGCTGGCCATCTGTTTAAACCGTTCCGCGTCTTCGAGCTGGGGTAAAATTACCCGCAGCAGCTGCCGTCCCGTCCTGAACGGGCCGTCATCCGGGAGCTTCCAGATTTCCACGAACCGCTGGTTGTAACTGAGAACCCGGCCCTCCGGATCGATGACAAGAATTCCATCAAAGGTAGCTTCTTGCTGTGCCTTAAGGATGGCATAGGCCTCACTGATTCGCCGTTCGGCTTCTTTCCGTTCGGAAATATCACGAAAGATTGCCGTGAAATACGGTCCGTCCTGGGTCCGCCAGCCCGAAAGGGAAATCTCCATTACAAACGGAGTACCGTCGCTGCGGAGCCCCTCCGTCTCATGGATTCGTTCAAAAAACAGGCTGGATCCATTGGTTTCAAATTCGTGTATGGCCTCGGTAAGCTGCTTGCGGAATTCTTCAGAAAACATGGGATCGATGGGGTTGCCCACAAGATTTTCAATGCGGAATCCCGTGAAATCGGCAGCGGCCTGATTCATGAAAATGACCCGCCGCTGCCGATCAAAGGTCACAATACCATCCCTGGCAAACTGGGTGATCATCCGCAAGCGCTGTTCCGATTCGCGTAGCGATTCCTCAAAAAGGAAGCGGTCGGTTACATCCCTCACCGTGCCCTGCGCCGCGTATTCCCCTCCATAGCGGATGGCCGAAACAGCAAAATCACAGAACCGGACGGTACCGTCTTTCCGCAGAATTTTGGCGCTGTACTCCGAAGGTACCTTTTCCCCCAGAGCCCGTTTCCGGGCGTATTCCCGTAACCGTTCGCGGTCATCCGGATGAATCAGATCCCAGATGACCATGTTCATCAATTCCTGGCGCGAATAACCGGTGATCTCTTCGATTCTTTTGTTTACATACAGAAAATGATCTCCCCGGTATATGTACACCCCATCCAGCGAATTTTCCACCAGGGTGCGGTATTGCGACTCCGATTCCTCCAGCCGTTTTAAGAATTGCCGCTCTTCCGTGACATCGCGGATTAGCCCGGCTACTCCCCGTAGTTTCCCCCCGGAATCGAAATACGGCGTTGTGCTCGCCCGAAGGGTTTTTATTTTCCCTTTCAGTGTGCGAATTTGAAATTCACATCCACGGCTATTTAAGCCTTCCGAAGTCCAGAGCGCTTCCTCCGCAGCTTTTTTTCCCAGATCTGGCAAAAACTCATAAACCTTTTTGCCCAGTAGATCCCCCGGAGTTGCTTCCATCATCTCACAAAACGATTGATTTATATAGCGGAAACGCCCTTCCCGATCCACCACCACAAACCCCTGATTCAGATTCTCGATAAGCGTCTGGTAGATGTAGCTCAGCTGTTCTCCATTTTCAGACAGACGGGAGGATTTCTGGGAGCGGGGAGACAGGAAATTCAGAATGGCCAGAAAAACTACCATGCCTGCAGTGATCAAAAGAAAAGGCAGAAAAGAAAAACGAAAAACAGCGTCCCAGATTGGATAACTGAGAGCAGCAGCGACCGGTAGACTTGCCAGAATATTCATCCCTCCATGGTTCTTTCAGTGCCTTCTTGCCTCTTCCCGTCTTATGCCGAATAAAAACCGGCTATCTGATTTATCGACCATGGAGGACAAACGGATTAGGCAAATTGTGTGAAAAAATAGAGGAACTCTTTAAATTGTTCAAAAACACAACGGAAATCGAACGGATCATCATTCGAAATCCAGTTTTTTATTTTTCTATTTGACTTCTAAAAGAAGATGACTATCTTTTTACTAAAATAATTTGATGATCCTCAATCTATTGTACGAGAATTGCAAGCAAGATTCTTTTCGCGAATGCAAATATTAATATTCCCGCTATTTTGAAATGAAACCGGAACATGTACCTGGAAGGCTGCAGGCAGAAACGATGACATTCCCGGAAAAAGCCATGCATCCATCAAACTCGATCCGTCGAATCTCAAGATCTGCACTCGGAATTGCATTATTTTTTCAATTCATGGCTTTTCTAACCGGCTGTTCACACATACAAATAGACAATAAGCCGCTATCCAGGGTGTGGGCTGAGCCTTTTCGTGTCCAAATTGACACGAAAAGAGGTTCGGTTGATGGGCTACCCAGCCAATTGATTACGACGGATATCAATGGCGACAGAGAAAGCGAGATCATATCGATCATAAATAATAGGAAATTCGATAGCATCTCTATGCTCATAATCCGTGACATCCACGGTAATAATATTTTGGNTTACAACGACACGGCCATATTTTCTTATATCGACAGTTATATCGGCGAATCATACAACGAGATAAGATTGTATTTTTCCGCTGTTCGCAAAAAAGACCTCTACATATTCTATTTGTCTCCCCAAAATCCCGTACCTCCAACGGCTATTGCCTACTGGAAAATGAACCAGATTCTAAAAGACGGGGGAGGGTATTGCGGATTTAGACTGGGAAAAATAATCCCAAAACCACACCCGATTCTGGTTGTTTCGATCATAACCACATTCTTTACCTCACCGAGGCACATCGTCCTGATCGACCTGGAAAAGAAAAAAGTCATTCGCGATGTGGAAATTGGTCCTTTTCCTCAAAGCATATGTGTGGGAAATTTTGTTGGTGACGAGCGTCCGGAAATTCTGATTGGCACATGGGCTCCTTCCAACGGAGCAATAGGTAGTGGCATGGATGATGGGCACTCCTGGTTGATCTTAATGGATCTGGAAGGCAACATCCTGCACAAGCAGGAAATGGGTCGTTACGGGTCTTTTCTTTACTTATCCCCTCAACCATTCTACGGACCCGATGGATATGCGAGGGTGCTTTTTGTACGGGCCAACTACGGCCGGGAGGAAATGTCACCGGATCATGTTGGAGTCTGGAGTTTTGCCACGAGAAATGATTACTCAAAACTCGAATTCCCGCAAAACATTATCACAAATTCCCCATTCTTCTTCCAGGATACAGAAACGGGCAAACAAATAGCAATCTTTGCCATGAACGATGGGACNTTCGCCCTGGTAAACCAAGACCTACAAATTGTCGCCACTCGCCGTTTTACTTTCGATCCGGAGTGGAAAGNTTTGACGCCTGTTTTGGCAGAAAACATCCTGGGAGATGCCAGAAAAGAAATCGTGCTGANCAAACCANAATCCGCCTATATAACGGATAACCGGCTGAATATTCTCGCAAGCATCAAGGGAACACTTATCAGAAGTACAGTAATGATGAATAGTGAGGCACACAAAAGACTGTTGCTTGCTCCCAGTAATTCCAAACGCATTTATTTTGCAGTAATCAATAAAAATCCCTGGTATTACGGGCTGCGTATTGGGGCGCCGCTGGTTCTCATTATCGTTGTTGGCAGCCTTTATTATTCCATTCATTCTTTTAGGAAAAACGTAAATTTGCGGCGGATTCAGGAAGAAAGTTCTTTCCGGAGCTGGGTCCTCGAATCGGTGGACATGGGTATTCTTATTTTCGATGCGGCGGGGCGCCTGAAGACCGTCAATCGCCGGGCAAGAGAAATTCTGAACTGGCCGGCCCGACTCCCTGAAAAACTGGAAGATCTGGCAAAATCTCTGGCTTCCCGCCAGTACGCAGAATTGAGCCGGATTCTCCAACAGCTCTCGGCTCAAAATGCCCGCAGGATCCAGCGAGAAATTGAACTGGAGCAAGGTCAGGATCGGCGGCGCTACCTTGTTACCGCAGACTTACTACAAAACGACAAAGGACGGATGGTAGGCAAGGTCCTGTCGATCAAAGATGTAACTGAACTGGTGGAGAGCCGGGAATTCCTGGCCTGGACCCGTTTTGCCCGACAGCTGGCCCATGATATCAAATCATCCCTTTCCCCTATTCAGCTGGCCACGGAAAAACTGCGGCGGCAGTTTCGCGATCTCGATCAAACTGCCATTTCTCGCAGCGAACGGTACCTGAGTTACATCGAAAAAGAAATGGAACAGATCCGCACGGTGGCCGAATCGCTCATGCAACTGGCAGAGTTGGAAAAGGGGGAACGGAATTTTCTGGACATCAATCTTGTGGTACGGGATGCCGTGGAGCGTTTTGAACCCCACAGGCTGGCCGGTATTGAACTGCAGCTGGAACTCTGCCGAGACCACCTTCCGAAAATTCGGGGAAGCAGAGATCAACTTGCCCTGGTTATCCTCAACTTGCTAAAAAACAGCAGTGAGGCGATTCTGGACAGTGGCCTCATCCGCATTCAGACTTTTTCGGCCCGGGGCCTTCCCGATGGATCTGAAAAAGAGCGGGGCTACGTAGTCATAGAAATTAGCGATACGGGAGGTGGAATTCCGGAGGACATTCGCGATAAGATCTTCCAGCCGTTTTTCAGCAGCAAGGCCACCGGAACGGGGCTGGGACTGCCCATTTCCAAAAAAATTATTGAAGATCATGGTGGCAAAATCTTTTTCGAAAGTCGGCCAGATCTGGGTACCACATTCTGGATCTATCTGCCCGTATGTGAAGGATAACCCGGAAAAAAAGCGAAGGGATACGGACGCTCATCCCGCTGCAAACGGCGGCTGAAAAGGCACAGTTGAACATTTAATAACTTCTCTTAAAATTAGAAAAGGGGGCATCATGCAACGGCGACCAACAATTTTGATTGTGGAAGACAACCACAACTTCAGAGAGCTGGTAAAAGAGTACCTGCTTGACGAAAACTATCATGTTCTTTCCGCAGAAAACGGTGAGCAAACCCGGGCCATCCTGCAATCCGACGCTGCCATAGACCTCCTACTGCTGGATTTGCGCCTTCCCGATGTGGATGGGATGCAGATCCTCGACGAAGTCCTCATAGGACGGCCGAACACCGCTGTAATTGTCATCAGTGCCCATGGAAACATTGCCACTGCTGTAGAAGCCGTGAAAAAAGGTGCTTATGATTTCCTGCAGAAACCCATCTCGCCGGAGCGCCTTCTGCTAACCGTCCAGCGAGCCCTGGATTTTCTGGACACAAAACGGGAGAAGGAAACGCTTCTGGAAGACATGAAAAATAAATACCGGCTGATCGGGGTTAGCCCGGTGATGAAGCGCATCTTATCCATTATTGATCGGGTCGCCCGTACCAAAACCACGGTCCTCATTACCGGCGAGAGCGGAACCGGGAAGGAGCTGGTAGCACGGGCCATTCATTTGAATAGCGACCGCGCCGCCCTGCAGTTCGTGGAAGTAAACTGTGCGGCCATTCCGGAAAATCTAATAGAGAGCGAATTGTTCGGTCACATGCGCGGGGCCTTCACCGGAGCACTGCGGTCCCGCCGGGGAAAATTTCAGCTGGCCAATGGAGGGACCCTTTTTCTGGACGAAATTGGCGATCTCAGCCTTCCAGCCCAAGCCAAAGTACTCCGGGCAATTGAAAACGGTGAAGTGACCCCCGTAGGGGGCGACAAAACGGAAAACGTGGATGTCCGACTCATTGCTGCCACCAATAAGAACCTCCAGGCACTGGTGGAACAGGGGGAGTTTCGGCCCGATCTTTTTCACCGAATCAATGTTATTTCTATCCATATTCCACCCCTGCGCGAACGTCCGGAGGATATCCTACCCCTGGCAGACTATTTTTTGGAACATTTCGCTAATCAATATAACCGAGTAAAACCTCGCCTTGCTGAGGATGCGAAATCGGTACTTCTCAGTCACGATTGGCCAGGTAACGTCCGTGAATTGCGGAATGTGATGGAAAAAGCGGTCGTCCTGTTTGACCGAACGGATCTTCATGGACACGATATTTATCAGTTGCTCCACGGCGATGGGCTAATCTCC
>MTOL01000253.1 GCA_002011685.1 Deferribacteres bacterium JdFR-76 | reverse complement strand
GGATGCGCTGCTCCATGTGCATCAGAGATGCCAGATCTTCCGGGCGGGCTTTTTTCAGCTGCTCCGCCACCTGACGCTGGCGTTCCGCCAGATTCTCCGCCAGCCGTCTGGCCATGTCCAGCTTCTGCTCCAGCTCCAAACGCCTCAAAAGATTTATAGTACGCTCCAGACTCTTCTGGATTTTGTCCTGTGCCAGCTGGAGCTGATTCAGGGCGTTTTTCAGCTTGCGCTCGTCAAGCTGCTCGAATGCCTTCCGCAGCTCTTCCAGCGCTTTGGCCAGCTCCGGCGTCATGATTTCCTGAAAAAGACGCTGCAGTTCCTCAAATTTCTTCAGCGTTTCGAAACTCAAAAGCTGGTTGCTTTCCAGCTTCTCCACCATCTCTTCGATATCGCGCTTGATCTCTTCGATCTGCTGCTGGAGCTGACGCTGGCGCTCGCCCAGTTCCTCCAGGTCCTGCTTCTTTAGCCAATCTACCTTCTCTTGCTGAAGCAGTTCCCGGGAAATTTCCTCCAGTTTTTTCTTTAGCTCCTTGCTTTCCTCCAGCGCTTCTTCGAGTTCTTCCACTTTTCCTTTTTGGGCGCTGGTCACCTCCTCATAAATTTCGTAGACAGAAGGAAACCGGGCTGTATAGATGCGGGAGAGGGCCCGCTTCGGTCCGGTCACCGCATCATTGTCCAAAACTTCCGCAAAATAGAAAACCACGTCCTCGGGCATCAGGCCAAGGTTGCTGAGATCCCACAAATACTCCACGCGCAGCTTGGTGACGGAGGGTTCNTTCAGCGGCAGAGCGACGTAATGATAGTTCGTATCAACCACAGCTCCCGGAATCTGCACGGCGGGCTGAATGCGGTAACCCAAGCGAAGCCCCGAAAAGCCGAAATCGTCCTCTGCCTCGATAGCAAGCGGCAGCTTCATTTCCTCCGTAAGATCCACGTCCTTTCCGGGACTTACGACCTCAACCAGCGGAGGCTGATCCGGAATCGGGGTTACGCGGTAGGCAATGGGATGTTCGCTCCGGTAACCGCGCGTATCCACCAGCTCAATGTGGTAGGAAACCTCCCGGCGGACGGTAAACTCCCCGCGCAGCGCATCGGGATACATCTGCAGGGGCTTTTTTCGGCCCTCACTGAATACGATCCATCCCTGTTGAACCGGTTTGCTGGGAACGACACGTACCAGAACCCGGGTTCCCACAATAGCGGTTACATCTCCCACATTGTCTTCCTGATAGCGCGGCGCGATCCCCGTATGCGCTGGAAAAACGAGCTGCAATTTGAGCAGGCGGACAAAGGGCCGCTTTTCAACCTGCAGGGTATAAACGGGACTCACTTTCTCCAGAGCTTTCACAAAATAGCGGATGGATTTCCGCAGACCGGCAAACAGATAACGGTAGGTGCCGTCGGTATCTGGTCTCAGTTCTCGCTCAACCCGGGCCTTGCGATGTTCTTCCTGGTAAAAGAGCCTGATTGGCCCCCTGTATGTGCCCCGCAGCCGAATTTCAACCTGACAAGAATCCCCTTCCAACAAAGTGGTGTTTCCCGGCCGGACTTCAATGGCCTGCACGGGAACGGGCTTATACTGGACGGTTGGGTGCAAAAGGTGTTTTATCCCCTCCCGAAACTGCTGCGGAAAAATGCCCAGCCCAAATATCAGAATAAGGAGCGGTGTCAGCAATTGGCGCCCTGACTTACGGAGGGGTTCAGCGCTGTAGAGCCCATTGGTGGGATGCTGCGCCAGGATCTTTTCCACCTGGCGGATGGCATGCAGGATCAGATCCCGCGAATATCCTTCGGGATTGTTCTCCAGATTCGCCTTCAGCTGCAAAACGTTAAGAAGCCGGTCGTGAACATCCGGGAAAGCCTGGCCGTATTCCCTGGCGATCTCGGTATCGGTAAATGGAGGTTGCCGCAAAAGGTAACGGACGGCCGGGAGAAAAACCTCTATCGCCAGCAGAACGAACACAACTCCACCAGCCAGCAGCACCAGGGCAGTGCGCGGCCCCGGATCGGGTTGAAGAAAAATTTCCACACCGAGCAGAAAAAGGAACAGCAAAAGGGCAACCGTCAGAAGCCGGAGGATGCCTTTTCCAAACCGGATCAGCCATTTCCGGCGCCGCTCCCGGTCCAGGATGCGGACAACAATGTCGCCGGTAGAAGCGTTCACTGCCATGCCCCTGTCAAAGTCGCTGCCCGGCATCTCACCCGCTCGTCTATTTCAGCTTTAAACCTCAAAAACAGCCTCCCGATGTCACTGCATCAGGGCCCACAGCACAATGTTAACCCCCATTTTCAGAGCTGCCTCCCGGATGGCTGGCGGATCTTTGTGTACCTCGGGATCAACCCAGCCGTCCGAAATGTTGGTGTTAAACGTATAGTACACTACCATTCTTCCTTCATGAAAGATCGCATATGCATGCGGCGGCCCGCCATCGTGCTCGTGGATTTTCGGCGGTCCATTGGGAAATTCAAAGTGGATGTGGTAAATGGGATGCGAAAAAGGCAATTCCACCAGATCTTTATCCGGAAACACCTGCTTCATTGCCGCCCGGAAATATTTATCCATTCCATAGTCGTCATCAGCGTAGAGGAACCCTCCGCGGATAAGATACTCGCGAAGACGCTGTGCTTCGGCATCCGAGAGGCGGATACGCCCGTGGCCTGTCAGGTATAAGATCGGATAGGAAAACAGGCGTTCGTCCGTCAGGGAAACTCGAGCCTCTGTTTTGGCCACCTCCATCCCTGTTTCGTTCGCCAGGAATTCCAGAAGGTTCGGAATGGCGGAAGGGTCGTTGTACCAGTCGCCCCCGCCGCTGTACTTTACCCGAGCGATGGTAAACAATGCCGGATCTGTCTGAGCAGCGGTCTGCATCGGGCTCAAGAGACCCAGTCCCAGAAGCAAAATCCCCATCTGCCAGGTGTTCTTCATAATATTACCGGCTCCCACCTTTTGGCGCTCCAGACAGAATGTTAAACCCACCGGCACCCCTTTTTGATCCGCAATCAGTTAATCGGGCGGTATTCCGTCTTTCTCAAGAAGGTCCCCGCTCAGCTACCAGGCCGCACCATCACTTTCCGTCCCTTCCAGGTCCCGCGTGGCCTTCCAACCCAAGGTATGAAAATCCCCTGCTGGATTCCAAAACTTTTACAGTAGTGTGAAGGCAATCAGGGTGACCATGACCAGTGCTGCCAGGAACTTCAGCAGCCTTCCCCCCAGGGCTCCGAGAAACGCACCCCAGCCGGAGCGAAAGGCGCGCCCCACATCGCCAAAGCGGAGCCATTCAAAAAAGAAGGCACCCAGAAACGCGCCGATAAATGCGCCGAAGACTGTGCCGATAAACGGAGAAATGGGCGTAGCCCAGATGGCAAAGGCAAACCCGCCAAGGATGGCGCCCCACATTCCCCAACGGGAAGAGCCGTATTTTTTGGCTGCAACAGCGCTCAAGAGGTATTCCACCACTTCAACCAGCACCGAAAGACCAAACAGGAACGCCAGTAATTTCCAGCCAATGGGATGAAAGCCAGTGAAAATTCCGGCGATGAGCGCCACCCCAGCGATGACAAATGTCCCGGGCAGCCCAAACGGAATGATGATCAAGCCGATCAGGAGGCCCAGGACAAACGCCGCCCATCCAAGCACGCTCAGCATGGCGATTCTCTCCTGCTATTTTCTTCCTTCCTGCCGTCCAGTCTCCAGTTTCCACAAAGCGCGGGCTGCCCCAGCCATTCACCCTTCCGGGCTTTCCGGGCCCTGTGCTTTTTCAGGCCGCTCGGCTCACCAGGACGGCAGGAAAAATACAGCATTACAAAGGAGCAGATCCAGACCGCGCCAGAATCCGCGGAAATTGGGCTCATCCGCAAACAGAACCACGTGCCCGCGACCCAGGCGCTGTTCATAAAGGTATACCCCGCCACGGATCAGCCGGACATTCTTCTCAGACAGGTAACCCGTTATCCTCGCGTCCTTCTCCGGAAACAGCGCCACGTTATATCCTTTTTTGCCCAATTCAAAAACCTGGCGCCCGCGCTTCAGCACAAAGGCCTGGCGCGGCATGCCATACGCCAGGGGATGTGTCTGGTCAAGAAGAATTCGCATAATGGTACCGGGCACGCGTTCTTTCCAGCGCTCCAGCTCGCGTTCCGCCACGGTCCGCTTTCTTTCGGCAATTTCCTCCGGCGAAAGTTCTTCTTTTTTATCTTTCTTTTTGCCCTTTCGCTTCTCTTTCTTCACAGCCACATCCACCAGTTTTGCCCCGTCAGCAGTGGCAAAGCCAGCTGAGCCTCCCATGGTGATGAGTACCCCACCATCCCGGATCCACTTTTTCAGGCGCTCGACGGCTGCAGAGTCCAGTACCGACCGAATTCCGCCCCCGCGGCCGTAAGAGGAAGGAAGAATCAGCACATTGTAATCCTCGAAGCGAACGCTCTTCAGCAAATCGGCATTGATCAACGTAAGGGGAAATCCGTACACCTGTTCAAATAGAAACCAGACCGCGCCCACACTGGTAAAGGATGCCGGCCGGTCGCGCAGGAGCAGAACCTTTGGTTTTTTCAGCGGCCGCACATAATTGGACCCAAGGTCGATTCCGGATTCAGTCATCCCGGATTGAGCGGAAAAAACGGCAACACCGGTCTCCCTGCTGATCTTCTGGAGCAGTCCCACAAGATTCTTTTTATCCCTATTGTCGCGGTTAAGAATAACCAGACTGCCGCGTCCAAATTTTCTCCCACCATACACAAATGGCCGGTGTGCTATTCGCACACGGATTCCTTCTCCAAAACACTGCGCAAGGAAGCGGATGGCACGGATCTGCCCCCACGGCACCAGGTACCCCACGCGCGCCGGCGAGATGTCCGGGACCTCTGGTTTCGGCAGATCAAACTGCCTGTTGATCTGGAGGCCGCCCGCCTTTTTCGCCCAGAATGCTTTCAAATTCAGGGCATAGGGAAGGCTCCAGGAGGTGATGTCGTAGAAAAACAGAGTGTCAGGTTTTTGCGCTTCCGGCTCCAGAAGGGCCCGGGCCAGATACCCCATCGGCTGGTTGAGATCAACCACCAGAGTTCCCTCCGGGAACCGCCGGCTCCGGGCAACAGATTCGCCATATGCCACCGCCTGCACGCGTGCTGGTTTCTCCAGCACCGCCACTTCGATCCGGTGGAATCGCAAGAGTTCTACCAGGGCCTCCAAGAGGGCAGGATCGTTGCGGCGATCCAAAAACACCCAGCGTGGCCGTTGCGGATCACGATAGTTCAGTGCGGACTGGAAGAAGCGGAAAAAGTCCCTCAGGCGTTCTTCGCGGTGCTGCGCCGCCGTTTGGATGGTCGCCAGGGACGCCAGGTAATGGCCGTGGAGGCGGTCCTTCAGCGTGAGCTCGGTTTTGTCCGGCCGGCGGATCCGCAGTCCGGCAAAGCCGCCCCCTCCCTGTTCGTAGGTCATCCCCGTCGCCCCGTTGAACGTGGGATAACAGTCCCCATATCCCGGATAAAAGAGATCGAAACTCTCCCCCGTAAAATAGGGAATTCCCTCCCGGTCAAAATAGGTNGCATTCCCCTTCCCGAAAATTTCCGCCCAGCGGTGAACCTGTTCGGGAAAGAGAGGATTCACCGGGCGCGACGGAGGAAAAAAGAAGTAGGTGCTGGTGTAACCCATTTCGTGAAAATCCACATGCACCTGCGGCATCCAGCGGTGGTACTCCTGAATACGGAGGCGGCTTTCCTTCTGGACGGCCCAGGCCCAGTCACGGTTGAGATCGAACAGGTAATGGTTTCCGCGACCGCCGGGCCAGGGTTCCCGGTGTTCCACCGCAAGCGGGTCCGGATTGGGCTGTGCGCCCACCACCGAATTGTACCAGTTTACATAGCGGTCCCGCCCATCCGGGTTCAGCATCGGGTCCATGATGATAACCAGCCGTTTCAACCATTCCCGTGTGCTATCATCCTGGGCAGTGGCCAGGCGATAAAGCACCTTCATGGCGGCTTCCGATGAGCAGGACTCATTGCCGTGCACGTTGTAACTGAGCCAGACAATTCCCGGATTTTCCCGGATGATTTTTGCGGCCTCGCCTTCGGAGATGCGCCTCGGGTCCGTGAGGCGCAAATTCTGCGCGCGGATCTCTTCGATACGGGCCAGGTTTGCCGGATCGCTAATGATCAAAATTCCCAGCTCCCGTCCCTCGAAAGTCTCTCCGTAAGAGCGGTAGAGAACCCGGTCTGAGCGATCCGCAACGGTTTTTACATAAGCAAACACTTTGGCATGCGGTGTAAACCGCTCACCTAGCCTATACCCGAGGTACTTTTCCGGCGAAGGGACTTCTTCCTGTGCCAGTAAAAAAGAAGCAGAAAAGAGCGAAACCACAAGCATCCAAATCCAGATGCGAACTCGGTGCTGTTTGTTCCCGCGAAGCATGAGGCTCTCTCCCTCCGTTTGTTGTAGCTATGAACTTCACCGATTCCGGCGGTAATGAATGCGCCCGGCTTTTTTGCCCTCTATCACTTTTTGCTTCCTGGCATACCAGATCAAAACATCATGATCGATGGCATCCAAGTAAGAGATTTTCCGTCCCTTGGGAGGCAGCCCAAAAACATCGTAGAAATGATCCACAAGAAAATTGTTGGTGGCCACGCGGTAGATTCGGCTGTCTTTCACTGGTTCGCCATTCACCCGAACTTTTAGAACACGCTGGCCAGGCGGTCTCGACAGATCCACCCAGACCTCCAGGCCTGACATCTGCAAAAACTCCCCCTTCCCATCAAAATTTGTTTCCAGCAGGCGGTACAGCTCGCGGCCGCGCACCTCAAAAACAACCAGCCGGTTTTCGAACGGACAGATCTCCCAAAAATCCCGTTTGGTGACCGGTCCCTTTTTTAGACCCTTGCGGATTCCTCCGCTGTTATGGAATGCGATGTCGGCCCCTGTGAAGGCGCGGTAGGCATCAGCAATCCAGTCGCCGATGTTGCTCTCTCCCCGGTATTTCCGCACCCAATCACGTTTCAGGGTGGCAACCACTTCGCCCAGTTCTCTGTCTACCACCGCTTCAAGGGAAT
>MTOL01000506.1 GCA_002011685.1 Deferribacteres bacterium JdFR-76 | reverse complement strand
ATCCCAATCCAGTACGTGAAGGCCAGCTGCTCCGCCTGGTTATTCCCGCAGACATTCTGGATGCGGACATTATCCTCTACGACCTGCTTGGGCGAAGAATCTGGCACCGGAGGGTCGCATTAACAGGCGGCATGCCCCAGAGCCGGTTGAAGGTTTTTTCCGTACAGCAGGAATTCCGCAACCTGGCCAGTGGAACGTACATTCTGAGCGTGCGAAGCCAGGGACGGATCGTTTTCAGACAGAAACTGTTGTTTTTCCGTTAAATGGGGACACATGTTTCCGATTGGAGGATCCCCCGTGGGAGATACTGCCGAAAAAGCAGATTTTGGCCAGTGGCTAAATTTGGTTTATGCCGGAGTCTCTGCAGGAAGAGTGGATTTTCCGCCGGCCACTTTGGCTCGTCCAAGAGGGAGGTGAAGTTTTGTGATGATCCATGCCGAGAAACGCCTGTGTGCCACTTTTGTAATTTTAGGTCTTACCCTCTTGTTTCAACCTTTCTTGGGAAGATGCCAGATTGGCGAGATCCTGCGCAGTTTTCCGGGGCCAGGACAAGCTCCCACTGGCATCGCGTTTGACGGACAGTTTGTCTGGATAGCGGACGCCTCTACCGGCCAGATCTACCGGATGGACCGGGAAACCGGGCAGGTTTTGCAGTCATTTGCCGCACCGGATGCGGCTGTGACAGGGTTAGCATGGGATGGCACGTATCTCTGGTGCACCGTCGAGCAGAAAAACCGGATCTATTGTTTGAATCCTTCTTCCGGTGCTGTTGAAAAGGAATTTCCGCTGCCTTCGTCTTCGCCTGCGGGACTTACATTTGTGGGCGATACGCTGTATTATGTGGATAGCGGTTCCCAAGTCATTTACCACCGGTTGCCTGGTGGCACGTTGTTTTTTCCGGCCATGGAAGCCCCTTCGGCGGATTGTTGGGGGCTCACCTGGGATGGCAGCTATTTTTGGGCTTCGGACAGGCGGCGCAATGAAAGCTACCTGATCGATCCAGCGACGGGCTTGGTCCTCACAATTCTTCCACTTCCCGGCAAGGAAAGCGGTGACCTGACCTGGGATGGACAGAATTTTTGGGTTACAGATCCGGCTGCGAACAGAATCTGCTGTATTTCGTTACGGGGGACAGAGAAAAAAGTAGGCCTTGACACCCTGACGGTTTGGGTGGAATACCGGGTGGAAACAAGGAACGAGGGCAGCTCGCGGATGTACCTCAGCTCCTACTTTGCGGTTCCGGAAGATGGTCCTTTCCAGAAGTTGCTGACACCGGTATCATTTAACATTCAGCCGGAAGCTTTCATAACGGATCAGTATGGGCAGAAGGTGGCGCTGTTCTATGATACACTGGAGCCCCAGGAGAGTGTGCGCTATTTCTGGCAAACCGGAGCGAAAATATGGGGCGGTTATTTCTGCTACCTGCACGAGCGGACTGGGTCCGAAGCAGATATTCCCCAGGAAATTCTACGCCTGTACACGCGCGATGGCGACAAATACCAGATCAAAAGTCCCGTTATTCAAGCCGCCGTTCAGGAGGCCCTGCAGGGAGAAACGCGATTTTACTGGAAGGTCCGTAAAATTCATGACTATGTCATATCCCACGTGGATTATTACCGGGACGGCCGCTGGGACCCCGCTCCCATAGTACTGCAAAACGGTACGGGATCTTGTTCCGAATACACCGTGCTGTTTGTTGCTATGTGTCGGGCGGCTGGTATTCCCGCCCGTTACGAGGCCGGAGGCCATATCCGTGGAGGTTTGCCCTATACGGACACGGTATACCACCGGTGGGCGCAGGTTTATTTTCCGGGAATCGGGTGGGTGCCTGTGGATTGTACCTGGGATGACCGGGAGCTCCCTGCGGATCAGGCCCGCTACTTTGGGGGTTACGCACCGGAGGTCTTTGTTACCACCCGCGGTGGGGGCGGTTCCTATTACCTCGGTTGGTACTACAATCTGCGTCAGGTTTCGTCCGGTGGGAAACGGAAAACCGACAAACGGATGCAGTTTTTCGCCTACACGCCAACCGCGGTCCGGGCGCCTGCACAACCTGTGCCGACTGCGTTTGACCTGGCTGCCTTCCCCAATCCCGTCCGTTCCCGGCTGATGGTGCGCCTGAAACTGCAAGAACCGCGGAAGATGGACGTATTTGTGGCCAATCTACTGGGACAGCATGTGGCGGAGATATACAGCGGCAAGCTGCCGGCTGGGGAATTCACATTTTTCTGGGATGGCCGCCGATCGAAAAGCGGGACTCTTCCCAGCGGCGTCTATTTTCTGGTTGCCCGGGGCGAGGCCTCCGTGCGGGCGGTGAAAATAACCGTTCTTCGGTAGTCCCTGCGTTCATCCAGAAAAGAGAATGTGAGGCGACGGAGTAGCCGCCGGGTATTCGCGGAGGATGCGGGGAAATAGCCAGCGCCGATAAACGCCGGATGGCATGGGTTCAGAACGAACAGGCTTTTCTCTGCCATCCTCTTATTCCCTTTTTGTGTGGTTGTTTTGATTAGGGTACCGCCTGGCAATCGGCGAACAACGCAGACTGAAGGTTTTGTTGCAACGGACCCGAAGAACACAGAAAGAAAAGGCGGCAGCAGAAAAGCGATTCTTTCCACAACCGGTTTCTGCCCGATGAAAGCAGGTGTAAAAATGTATTTCCAGAGAGGCCGCGCAAAAAAATGCTTGCTTTTCTGAGAGGATTTCTTAATCTCTTATTTAGCAGGTCGAAAAAAGGAAATAAGACAGATCTTTGCGTTGGGAGGATACCGAGGCCGGTTATTTGTTAACGTTCCACCCCATCAAAACAAATCCATATCTTGCAAGATGTAAGCGGTGAGCCAATAAAATCCGCGGGGCAACCATGAGATTTTCTGAGGTTTTTCGCATGCGCGTGAGTTTGTTAACAAAACGAACTATTATTCCAGTCTTTGGCCTTTTGTGCCTTTTGCTGTTTGCCCGTCATGGCAGGGCCCAGGATTTGCCCGGGATTGAAGCCGATGGAAAACCGGTGCCCATAACCCCTCCGGGGCGTTACTTCATGCAGCCTCAGTGGTCTCCTACGGGAGACGCCCTTGCCTTTGCTGGTCCTAATTACCAGGGAATCTGGGTCTATTTTTTTGCGACAAAAAAGATAAAACAGCTGGTGGATTTGCCCGCGGCCGGGTACCGGTTTCAATGGTCCCCAGATGGCCGGTATATCGCCTTCCGTGCCCGTTATGTCAAAAACAAAAGGGGAAAGTTCGCCATCGAGGTTGTGGATGTACAAACCGGCGTCAAAAAGCAATTAACTCCGCTGGTGAAGAGGCTGGGGCTCCCTCAGTGGGGACGGGACAATTCACGCATTTTCTTCACCCAAAATGGACGGTTGCGGCAGGTGGCTACCCAGCTTTCCACGCGTCCCGATCTCCGCAAATTGCCGCACCCGCTGCGGGAGATTATCCCCTTCAGCCGGTCTCAGCAGATACATATCGCGGAAGTCCGGGACACCCTCGCTGTCCGGAATTTGTGGCCCGGACACAGGATCGTCAACCCTGTGCTTTCTCCTGCGGGCGATTTACTGGCCTGCGAAGAGATTGGCGGAGATCTCGTTGTTCTGGAAGTGGATGCCGGAAAGCTGTATCGGCTGGGAAAAGGCTACCGTCCGGCTTGGTCACCCGATGGCAGATGGATTTGCTTCATGATTACCAAAGATGATGGCCACCAGTATTTGGAATCGGATATCTACGTGGCATATTTCACCGGAAAACCCGTTTACCGGGTTACGCGTACACCGGATCAACTGGAAATGAATCCCTCCTGGTCACCCGATGGAACAGCCATTGCATTTGATGAGCACAAAACAGGTCGAATTTACGTCCAGAAAATTCGGTTTGTAAAATGAAAGAGATGCGTAAAAAGCGCGTTGCGAAACTGCTTTGCCTTTTTCTGCTACTGGGACAGGGTTGGGTCGCCCGTGGCCAGGATCTTTCCGGGTTGAGCATCTGCATCGATCCGGGGCACGGTCCGGGCAATGCCAATCAGGGCCCCACCGGCCTGAAAGAACATGTCATCAACATGAAAGTCGCCCGCTTTGTGGAGAGGTACCTGAAAAGCGCAAACGTAGATACAGTTATTCTAACCCGAACGGAGAACGATCCGGATATCTCACTGTCCCAGCGGGAAGCCATCGCCAATGGGAACGGTGTGGACTGGTTTCATTCCATTCACCATAACGCCTTCAATGGAACGGCCCGGTATACCATGGTGCTGTACCAGGAGGTGATCGGTGAAAACCGGCCCAGATGGCCCGAAGCCTACGACATGTGCATGGTCATGGCCCCTGAAATCTACCGGGGCCTGCGCACTTCGGCGTGGTACGTTCGAAGTGATTATGATGTTCGCGGTTTCAATTTTGGAGTGCTGAACGACCTGACGATGCCCGGTGAGCTGAGTGAGGGTACGTTTCACGACCATCCTGTGGAAGAGGCCAAGCTGAAAAACCGGGACTTCCTCCGGTTCGAAGGGCTCGCCATTTTCCGTTCTTTCCTTCAATATTTTGATGGCGGACCGCTTCCGTACGGCGCTCTGGGAGGGATTGTGTACGATCATGACACAGGCAAGCCCATCAACGGTGCTACGGTGCGCCTGTTCCCCATCGATTCCATGTACGTCACCGACCAGAACAACAATGGCTTTTATGCTTTTCCCCAGCTGGCCCCAGGAAAATACATTCTGGAAGTGAGCGCAGAGAATTACTTTTCTGCCAGGGATTCCATTCAGGTTGCGGCCGATAAATTCAATTTTCTTGATTTCAGGCTGGTATCCACCATCCCACCGGTTGTAACCCAGAGTTTTCCGGCTGACGGGGAAGAGAATGTTTCTCCATACGGGTTCATCGGGCTCATTTTTAACCGACCTATGAATCCCGATAGTGTGGAAAAAGCCCTGCATATCAATCCGGACTTCCCATATATCACAACCTGGCTGGATGGCAACAGACGGCTGAAGATCGATCCGCTCACCATTCTGGAGTTTGACCGGGAGTACACGGTGACGATCGATTCTACGGCACAGGACATCTATGGCCGCTTTCTTGACGGAGACGGCGATGGTACCCCAGGCGACCCCTTTGTGCTCCGGTTCCGGACAAAACCCTTGGATCCGCAGCGTCCGTATGTACTGGAAACCCATCCCATTGACTACCAGAAGGGGTTCTTCCCCGCAGATGTGATGTACGCCAGAATTTCGAAACCCTTTGATCTGGCTACTGTGACGAAGGATCACCTGATTCTCCGCGGCGGTTCTCGTCTACCACTTGAAATTTTGGTCCACCAGAGCATTACACCGTCGGGCCAGGCAGTGTTGAGCATTCTTCCACAGCAGTTCTTTCGGTTTGGGCTGAGTTATGTTCTAAATTTCACCACTTTCCTGAAGGATTCGTCGGGGAATCCGCTGGGGGAAAGCTACCTGTTCCGTTTTACCACAGCGTACGACCCTCTGAATTTGTACCTGTTACCGCTTTTCCGTGACACTACCGGGGTCTGGGAAGAGCCGGCAAAATCGCCGCGTTCCGCAGGAATTGTGGCAGGAGAGACCTACCTTGCCCACTGTGATTCCCTCCATCTCCGGATGGATCCCCCCGTGCTGCAGCTCCATTACCGGTTTCTGGAAGATGGAATGGCGGATTTGCCGCTGGTTCAGTCTCCCGATACCCTGCAGCACCTGCAGGATGGCGAGGTGATAGGCTGTTATGTGCTGTCCGATCGCGCAGATGTACAGGTGCGCTTCTATTTTCTCGATCAATCCGATGGATACGAAGCGGGACCCTGGCTGCCGCTCAGGCCGTTCTCCTGGACATTTGTGTCCTTCCGGGTGGGACGCGATTCCGTTACGGCTTACGAAGGCGGAAATGGAACATTGGATGGCGAGATCCATTTTGCCGGCCTTCAGATTCGGGGACACGGTGGCCAGCAGGGTTCTCTTTTCTTTGCCGATTTCATTTACGGCACCCAGCCAGGCCTGGAGGTGGAAGAGAATGACTCCGACCGCCTGCCTGAGGTGCATGTGCTGATCCAGAGCTACCCCAATCCGTACTCCCATAGAGCTCATGGAAGTGGCGTGGTAATTTCCTTTAGCATTCCAGATCAGCTGGGGGAAAATCCTGTGGATCTGGAAATTTACAACATGCTGGGCCAGAAGGTAAAACATCTGGTGAAAGACACTCGCCGGCCCGGATTTTACCAAGTTTTCTGGGACGTCAGGGATGACCTGGGGCGCCCGCTTCCGGCCGGGGTGTACTTTTACCGTCTTCAGGTGGGTCCGGATGTTCAAACTCACCGGCTGGTCATTCTGAACTGACACCGCTCTTTCTCGCCCCTTGGTTCGAGCTCTCCGTCCGGGGAAGCTTTCACGTGAAGCTTTCTGCTGCCCCAAAAGTCTATGCTGAAAAAATGTTCCATCCGATGATCAAAATGTATGCCAATCTGACAGATTGAACGAGAAGGCTGAAAAATTGGCAGGCCGGGGATCGGTTAACCTCAAAGAGGGAGCGTGTTTGTAACTTGTTGAATATCAATCAGTTGCATGCGCTTGGTGAATCGTTCCCGGTTTGGCACGCCGCTTGCCTATCAAATAGGACGGAAGTCAAACGAAAAAATTGAGAAAGGAGGTGAGGAGAGATGGCACTGGTAAAATGGCGTCCGATGAGGGATTTTCTGAGCTTGAGGGATGAGATTGACCGGATGTTTGATGATTTCTTTGGGACGCTGCCTGAGCGCTTAACCACCGGCTGGGAAAACGTGTGGAGCCCGAGCGTAGATATTTCTGAGACGGACGATGAGATCATCGTTACGGCTGAACTCCCCGGTGTGAAAAAAGAGGATATCAAGATCTCCCTGCAGGACAATGTTCTGACCATCCGGGGAGAGAAGAAGCAGGAGAAAGAGCACAAAGATGAAAATTACCACCGCATCGAGCGGGCTTACGGTTCGTTCCAGCGCTCCTTCACGTTGCCCACGCCGGTGAATACCGATAAAATCAAAGCTTCGTTCAAGGATGGGGTGCTGAAAATCCAGCTCCCCAAGACGGAGGAAGCCAAGATGAAAGAAATCCCCATCAGCACAGAATAAAAGGGGTTTGGGGCGGGTGGCCGGGTTGGTTGCCCGCCCT
>MTOL01000172.1 GCA_002011685.1 Deferribacteres bacterium JdFR-76 | reverse complement strand
TGGGGTTTCCCATGGTTGAGCCAGAAAGGCCGCCAGCCGGTCGATGACCTGTTCGTACGAAGTGAATGCTTCCGTTTCGATCAGGCCGTCCGTAAAGAGGAACAGCACATCCTGAGGTCCGAGAGTTACTTCGCCGGGCACCATCTCCATTTCTGCCCGGATGCCGAGCGGGAATGTTGCTGCCTGGCCGTATACCTGTGTTTCCCTCTTCTTTCCGCGGATCACCAGAAAAGGCAGATGGCCGGCATTTACATAGCGGAACCGGCCGGTAGCTGCATTGTAGATCCCGTAGATGAGCGTGACAAACATTCCCTGCTGCTGCCGATTCACCAGCGACCGATTCAGCTGCTCGATGGTTCTTTCCGGTGTTCCTGTAGCCAGAGCGAGAAAGTGAAAGTCACTCAGTAGCCGGGCCATAAAGAGGGCGGCCGGAATCCCCTTTCCGGAGACGTCACCGATAACGATCCCAATTTCATCATCACTGAGGGGAATAAAGTCGTAGAAGTCGCCGCCGATTACTTTGGCGGGATGATAGCTGGCCCATAGCTGAAACCGGTTGTGCGGGCAGCTGGGAAAAGTCTGTGGCAGAAAGCTCTGCTGAATGATTTTTGCTGACTGCAGCTGCTGGCGGATGCGCTCCTGTTCCAGTGCTTCTTTGTGGAGGCGGGCATTTTCGATGGCCAGCGCCACACTCTGGCAGAAGGTGTTGAACAGTTCGGCATCTTCTTCCGAAAAAGGCTGGCCATCTCTGCGGTTCATCACTTCGGCGACACCAATGATCCGTTCCCTGGCCCGTAGAGGGGCGGCCAGGATGCTGCGGGTGCGAAAACCGGTTTTTCGGTCCGCATCCCGGTAAAAGCGGGGATCTTTATGGGCATCGGGGATGTTCAGCAGCTCACCATGTTGAGCCACCCAGCCTGCAATTCCCTGGCCCATATCCAGTGTGATTTTCTCCCGCATCAGCTGGGTCCGGTCTTCCAGGTCTCCACCAGATTTTCCCAGGGCAGTGTGGACTTCCAGCTTCTGGGTTTTTGGATTAATGAGAAACACGGAGCTGGCCTCTGCGTTCATCACCTCCTGTGCCTTTACCATCACCAGCCGAATCACTTGCTCCAGATCCAGTGTCGAGTTGATGATGGTGCTGACCTCAATGAGCGTTGACAGGTTTTCAGCTTTGCGCCGGAGTCTTTCCAGTTCTTCCTGGGTCATTTCGTGCCATCCTGTGTGCAAAAGATGTTCCGGATCTCATATGTCCCGCGGAAAAATAGCTGTGCTGCCAGGGACAAACTGCGCAACCGGGGGTTGCGGATATTATTTGTGTTTTTCTGCATCGCTGCTGGCCTGTAAAAACCGCTAGCGGGACGCTGTTTTCTGCGCTTGCAAAAGGCGTACCGTTCCGCCAAAGAAGGTCCGCTCTGTGCAGTTTTGCCAGCCCATTTCCCGCAGAAGCTGTTTCCAGTTGTAGCTGATGAATTCCGAAGCCAGTTCGCATTCGATGTGAGTGAACATCCAGCGGAAGATGAGCGGCTGATTAGCCAGGTTGAATTCGTTCCAGTCGACAATGGAGAGGGTACCGCCATTGCGGATAGCCATCCAGGCGTTTTGCAGGATTTTCAGCCGTGTAGGCTGTTCAAAACCGTGGAGCACAAATGAGATCAGCACGCGGTCAAATCGCCGGTGCCATTTTGCCGGTAAGGGTTCATCAATGGGCTGATACTCGAACTGCAGGTGCGGGTCATGTTCCTGCTTTTTGCGGGCTTGATCCAGCATTTCCTTCCCAATATCGAAGCCGACCACTTTGCCGCTGCAGCCGAGATACCGGGCCATGCGGCTGGCGTTGGTTCCGGGGCCGCAGCCGAAATCCGCAATCCATTCGTCCGGCTGGATATTCATGTGGCGGATGGCGCGTTCCATCATCCGGCCGTAGCGGCCCAGCGTAGCAACGGCAAGAAGCAGGTCGTAATAGCGGGCTTCAAGCCCGTGAATTTCAATTTTTGATCGTTTTTTCGCCATTGGTTCTCTTTTTTACAATGTAAATGATCGGCGTTTAATTCGCAACCGGAATCTTCTTGAAAATTTCGTGGAAATTTCAAGATTTAAATGAAAATACGTACCAAAAATCGATTGATTCGGCTGAGCGAAAATTCTATATTGTCTGAGAGAATGGGAGGAAATGGACATGGAATTGCACCTGGAAGGGAAGGTTGCGCTTGTAACGGGAGCAAGCAGCGGCATTGGGAGGGCGACGGCACGTCTTCTGGCCGAAGAAGGCGCCGATGTGGCTGTGGTTGCCCGGAATGAATCCCGATTGCGTGAACTTGCCCATCAAATTGAGACGCTGGGGCAGAAGTGCCTGGTGCTTTCTGCGGATGTAACTGAACCCGAACAGTGTGACAGGGTCGTGGAGCGGACGGTATCGGAATGGGGCAGGCTGGATATTCTGGTGAATGCGGCCGGAATCCTTGAAACGGGCACCATCGAATCGACAACCCTGGAAGACTGGGACCGGATGATGCGGATCAATGTACGGGCCGTTTTCTACCTGATGCACATTTGCGTTCCACACCTGGTAAAAACAAAAGGAGCCATTATTAATGTTTCCAGTGTAAATGGGATCCGTTCATTTCCCGGGGTGCTGGCTTATAACGTCAGCAAATCTGCTGTGGACCAGCTCACGCGGTGTGCTGCTCTGGAACTGGCGGAGAAAGGGGTGCGTGTGAATTCGGTGAACCCGGGTGTAACCATCACCGAGCTTCACCGCCGTGCCGGCATGGACGAGGAAACCTACCGGAAATTCATCGACCGTTCGTACGAAACCCATCCGATTGCCAGGGGGCTGGGACGCCTGGCCCAGCCGGAAGATGTGGCCCGTCTAATCGTCTTTCTGGCTTCTCCTGATTCGGAATGGATTACCGGGGTAAATTATCTGGTAGATGGGGGCCGTGGACAAACCTGTTTCCGGTAAGCTGGAAGGAACGGAGCATATGAAACAACGAAAAGAGCTGATTGTAATAGGGGACCGGGTGCTCATACGGCCGGACGAAGAGGAAGAACGCACGGAAGTGGGGCTCTATTTGCCGAAATGGGCGGTGGAGAAGGAGACTGTGCAGGGTGGACGGGTAGTTGCGACAGGGCCCGGGATTCCGGTACCTGAACCCGGCGATGTGGAGAACGAGCCCTGGAAACAGAGCGAGCCCAGAGTACAGTACATTCCCATGCAGGTGGAAGAAGGCGATTATGCCATTTTCCTGCGCAAGTCTGCTGTGGAAATCCGGTANGAGAACGAAACCTATCTGGTCGTGCCGCAGTCTGCCATTCTCGTGGTCATCCGGGATGTGAACCACGGTCTGGATGACGAGGAGGAGTTGGACGAAGAGGAATTCTGACCCGCTGGAGACGGCAGTTGCGGCCGATAAGATTGGCAGGCAAAAAAACTGCAGAACGGTCCCGGTAGACCGGCTGACCGGCCGGATGCCAGAGACCGCAACAGATCACCCGCATTTTCTGGATCAGGGTTCATTTTAGGAGAGAATTGAAAAGGCTAATTTTATCTCGATGCTTGACACTGTCAACAGCACTGATTAAGGATTGTTGCGGTGAAAAACGGTTTGAGGGGCGAAAAACAGGATTGAACGGAGCAATGCTGTCCTCATCGGGAAATTTCGCGGTAAAAGAAACGACCGCCTCGGGGTGGGGGGAATGTCTGGTATTCTGCGGAGGGTGGTCTTTTTTGGCGTGTTGAGGCCGTACAGGATGGGGCAGTATCGAACTAAAATAGGGAGCAAAATATGCCGAGGACGTTTTACGAGCTGGTCATTGAGGGGCCGTTCACTCTGGTAAAGGGGTTTGTTCTTGGATTTTTGAGCAGGGAAGAGCCGCTTCCCAGATATTTTTTTCACCGTAAGGAAGGGATCCGTCGGGAGACGCTTCGGGAAGTGCTGGCAGAGGTTCTGCCCCTGGAGAACTTTGTCTACATTTGCCTAGAGGAACGGGTAGTATCTGAGTTCGAAAAGGCAGTAAAGCGTGTGGAACCGATTTTAGAGCTTCGGGTACGATCGCGGCGAAAAATTCTCGGAGCTGAGTTCCGCTTTTCATTTGAAGTGTATAACGAAGAGCTGGCGGACGAAATCAAGCGCATCCTGCAGGCGCGTCCGCGGACAGCAGAGCTTATGGATTTCCGTGAACATGAGGAAGTAAATGACGAAACGAAGGGACTGGCTGGTTATACGCCCACGCACCGCTACCGGTACAGCGGATCCGGAAAAGTCACGGGCGATTTTGAAGGCGTCATCGATTTTTACCTCCTTTGCAAACGCTGCACCGCTTCAGAGTTCATCCAGGCGGAGGAAGTAAGGCTGAAGCTGGAGGAGGGAGAGCAAGCGGCAGTTGAGTGAAGAATGCGTGGATGGAAACGGATCGATGTTTTTGAATGGGATCTGAAGGGCGAAAGTTGGACACTGTTTGCGATGCTTTTGGGGGCGGCAATTGTGTATGCGAACCGGTCCGGTTTAGGCGCATTTGCAAAGAGCCGAATGGGTGTACGGGAGTGACGGATTACGTGTTCTGGTTCGCGGATATTTGCCCGCTGAAATAGCGGTTTAATTATCTTCGGTCTACAGCCCACCGGAGATTCATTTCGCCAGGGAACCGTCCTGGTGCGGAGGAAGCACCAAAAAGGCGAGTTAGGACAGTTTTTGGGGCAAAAAAGCGGCCGCTTTTGAATTATAGAAGAATTTTTGCATGGAAGCCACTGTTTCTTCCTTTTTTTGATCGCCTGTTCCAAGAGATGAGTGTCAAAAAACCGTGCAATTTTGGGATTTGTGGGGGGGAATGTTTGGAGATACTTGCCAAAATCCGGATGTTCAGAAACGCTTTGCGTTTTTGACGGCAATCCGATGGGAGAGGTTCCGGGCTGGAACGCCACACCGGGTTAAAGCGGCGAAGTACCGGACCAGGGGCTCAGCGTTTTTTCTGCTGCCGCAATTGATCGTACTGCGGAGGGAATGCTGACCAGAATCGCGGTGGCAGCAGAGTCAGAAGCAAACAGAAGCAAAAATCTTTTGAGGAATCCCGCGTTCAGGGATTCGTTTGAGGCAGACATTCCAGCTACCGCGCATCTTTTCGGGCGGAGAAATTCACTTCACCGGAATTTCATCTGTTTAAGATTTCGTGCTGTTTAATCCGGCGGACCTTCTGCCGGGAACTGGATCGCTATGGCCATTCTCTGCATCCTGCAAATCACATGGATTGTTTTAGGGAAGACGGCGCCCTGCGAACCTGCTGCGGAAAAGGGATAAATCGCAGCCTTCTGTTTGAGGGCGCTGTGATTTGGGGAACCTGTTTTGGGAAAAGCTCTTCGTCGATATGGGAATTTGCCAAATCTTTCCGGTTGCAAATTATCTTTAGATCATTAGATTACGAATATTAGGCAGAATGCAGCGGTTCATTGCGTAAGCTTCAGGGAGAGAGGAGACGATGGATAAGGGGCAAAAGGGAAAATTTCTATCGGGAAGAAAAGGGAGCTTTCAGTGGGTTGGATTGTTTCTGGTTTTCTGGCTTTGGATGGGCGGTTTCGTCCGGGCTCAGGAAGATTTGCCGTTCATCCGCCAGGGATGTTTGACCCTCACATTCCCGACTGATATAGACACCACTGAGCTGGCACGCATTCGCCTGGCAGGCCATTTGTCCGATAGCGGCCGCGTATGGATTAACGGAAAAGAGGTGCGGGTCTTTCCCTCCAGAGCTTTTGTGGACCGTATCGCGTTGCATCCTGGAATCAACCGCATCGAGATTGTGGGACAAACGCTTACTCGCCGGGACACATTGATTCTTTCCATCTACCGGCTTCCGCCGGCATTGCCGTTACCGGAGAGGCCAACTACCATTGCCGGCGATTTTATGGCACCCTCGCAGGATGTGGTCGTCTATGAATCGGTACCGCTATATTTGCGTTTCCGGGGATCGCCTGGAGGGGTTGCGGAGGCCCGCATTTCCGGGCTGGATAAGCATATTCCCATGCGTGAGGTCCCGCCGGAACGCGCCATGGGGATGAAAGGGATCTACGAGGGCATTTATCTTGTTCCTGTCAGAAAAAGGGTGCGGAACAAGCGCGTTGAATTCCGATTGCGCGGCCTGGATGGGAAGACGAAAAAGGTCAAAACGGAAGCAAAAATTACGGTCGATCCACAGCGCACCTTTGTGGTGGGCCGTACGGCGCGGGACGATGTTCCTTTCCGTACGCGGCCAGGAGGCGTGCCTCTTTGCTATCTTCCCGAAGGGATCCGGGTTCGGGTGGTGAGCCGTCAGGGAAATTTTTACCGTGTGCGATTATCTCAAACCATGGATGCTTTTGTGGCGGCACAGGATCTGCAACTTCTTCCTCCTGGAGTGCTTCCACCATTTGTACGAGGTGGGGGAATCAGAATAGCGGGGGATTCAGACTGGGTTCATATTGATATCCGCCTCAGCGACCGTTGCGCTTTTACCGCCGAACAGCTTCTGGATCCCAACGAGCTGGTGGTAACGCTCTTCGGAGCGGGTGTGACCCGCATGTGGAATACTTACCCGGGAGAGAACCGCTGGGTGAAGTGGGTACGGTTGACACAAACAGCAACGGATCAGGTGGAAATCCGGGTACGCCTGAAGCAGCATCACTGGGGGTATCGGGTACGCTTCACCCCTGGCGGTATGCGGATTTCTTTACGGAAAGCACCCAGGCTGGGAGACAATCCATTTCAGGGGGTTATTATTGCCGTAGATGCGGGGCATGGTGGTGAGCAGCTGGGTGCGGTGGGGGCCACTGGCCTGCTGGAAAAGGATGTGAATCTTAAAGTGGCCCGTTACCTGGCCTCGGAGCTGGATACCGCTGGAGCTACGGTTTTTCTTACGCGTGACGCCGATACCACCCTTTCTCTGCAGGAACGCATTCGTATGGCGGAAAAGCGAAATGCTCACCTGTTCATCTGGTGTCATAACAATTCTGCCGGAGCCGCGTCGGATCCTTTGGCTGTGCGCGGTACCAGCACTTACTTTACCCAGTGGATGGGAAAACGTTTGGCGGAGCTAACGCTGCCTCATCTGCTGAATCTCGGATTGCCCAATTTTGGNGAGATTCAGGCGCTGTTTTACGTGACCCGCCAGACGGGCCTGGTCACATTTTTGGTGGAGGGCGCGTTCCTGTCC
>MTOL01000179.1 GCA_002011685.1 Deferribacteres bacterium JdFR-76 | reverse complement strand
AGAGGAAAATGTCCGCATCCAGAATGTCTGCGGGAATAACCAGGCGGAGCAGCTGGCCTTCACGTACTGGATTGGGATAGACGGCAAACCCTTCTGGCAGAGAAAAGCCTCCTTTCCGCTGTGTTTCTGCCACTTCCACTGTTGGGGAACCGTTCAGCCAGTTGAGACAGCCCTTGAGGAATTGGGGCAGGCTCAAATAGCCGCTCAGGTCGGGGGGCTCTCCAACCGCTTCCAGCCCAAACCCCAGCAGAATGACACGCCAGGAGGCACCACCGGCGCCTTCAACAAGCACTCCCGCTGCGGAGGAGTCTGCTCCGCTGTAATAGAGGAAAGGCACAGCTCCAGTTTGGGGCAACAATATGTCGCTGGCGGTTTGATTCTGAGCTCCGGTTTCCGCATTGGTAAAAAGGAAGGGCGCATCGCCCATAACCGGATTTCCGGCTGCGCCTTTCAGAACATGCTCTGCCGTGTTGCCACCAAAACGAACCTTCAAAAAGCGGGAGGCAAATGCGCTGGTATCTGAGTCTTCCACAAGATTCTGCCCGCTTAGCAGGAGCTTTCCTCCAGCATCCAAAAAACGCATCAACTTGGCCTTTTCCTCCCATGTAAGCACTGTATCCGCCTCATCCCCGGTTATCCACACAAGAATGGGGAGGGTATCGCTCTCCGTTTGGTGAAACTCGGGGAGAACTGCGGTCGTATCCTCAATGATGCCGTACGGGAGCGCAATACTGTCCAGCGCCGTTTCCAGATAGCGTTCATAGTCTTTTCGTTCATCATCCACCAGAAAAACCGCAGCCCTTTCCACGGTCCCCGGCAAAACCGCCTGATCTGCGTCAAGTGCCACCGTCAGGGTCCCTTTGCGCAGGGCGTAGGGATACGCCGGGTGAACCTCGTAAGAATATCTCCCCGGGAGCACATTGCCCAGATCGATATTTCCGGTGGTGGTGAGAGTCCATTCCCGGATCAGCTCATTTCGCCATGTCCCCTGTGGCAGCAGACGCAGAAAAATCGGGACCGCTGGCGGGTTCTGGTATGGAAGATCAACGGCCAGAGGAACAGGAGACAGGTACGGTTCTAGTAGCTTCAGGGCGTCCAGCTTACCGTACCCCCATTTTTCGTTGGGAACAATCCCGGTATAAAAATCGGCACGGGCCGACCGCTGAAGAAGCCGCTTTACCTGTCCGGCCCGGAGGCCAGGCTCCTGCTCCAGCAAAAGGGCAACTGCTCCAGCCACATGCGGCGCCGAAAAGCTGGTTCCGCTGGCATAGGAGTAGTAATTGTTTCCCTGGTACGGATTGTAATCGGAGCTGAAGGACCGGGTTGACACAATCCCGCCGCCCGCTGCGGCCAGATCCGGTTTCAACCGGCCATCCCGCCGGGGACCGTAACTGCTGAAACTGGAAAGGTCTCCCGCCGGCGTGCGCTTATTATTGAAAGATGCCACCGAAATGACTGAATCGGTACTGGCCAGCTCCCCGATGGTTTCGGTGCGGTCTACCCAGCTGGTAAATCGAGCTTTCACATCCCGAATAATCCACCCATCTACCTCACCACCGTCCGGAAGTGTATTTTCCGGCAAGGGAGTAAAATAGAATCTCCAGGTTCCCTGCTTGATTTCATTTCCGTACAAGGGCTTCAGAATCCGCAGAAGAAATTCATTGTCATTATTTAGAGGGGACTGGACCACTCCGGTGAATTCTATGCGGCCTTCATCGTCATAGATGGTTCCACTTGTATCTCCGGAAATTTCAAGAAGCTTCTGGCCGGAGGGCGCAAAAACTTCAAGGCGCAGACGGTCATTGGTTTCGTACCAAAAATCCACATAAATGGAAGTTTCTGAGCCGTATACCTTCATGCGTAAACTCAATCCGCCGGAAGGATGGACTTTCCCTTCGGCGTGCCAGCCTTTGTTGGAATAATTGCCGGCAGAAACCACGATAATCGATCCTCTGGCTACCTCCTCATTAACCGCGCGGCTCAGAAGGGTGGTGCCATCATGCGGGCCGATTGTTGTACCCCGGCTGGTGTTGATCACAAATGGCCGGCCCAGGGCCTGAGCCCGCATCCGGATATAGGCGTAGGCATCCAGCAGTCCCGCGGTGTTCAGTTCTTCGCCAAGGATATTCGAATACATCCCGCCGGCGGTTTTCACAATGATCAGATTTGCCTCCGGAGCCATTCCCACGTAGCCTCCCGCCCGGCCGTTGCCCGCTGCTACGCCGGCCACAAACGTCCCATGCCCGTTTTTGTCTTTCTGCCGGGAAGGCCCCGCCGCCAGATCCTCCGGGCTGTATTCGGTCCCATAGTTGAACTCCGGCGGCGCCGGGCCCGCACTGTCGTATTGATCCCAGAGATACAGAATCCGGCACTGGCCTAAACTGTCGTAAAAATCCGGATGGGAAAGATCGATTCCGCTATCGGTAATCCCTATGATGACCCCGCGTCCGCGCAAACCATAGGGCGGAATCAGGTGGAGGAACCCAGCGCCGTTCCTCGGCAAACTGGTGTCCAGCTCCAAGGGCAGCTTTTTGGCCCCTTCCACAAACCGTACCTGTGGTATCTTTACGAGATAGGGAACCCGTTCCACCGGTAAATACACCGTCCATACTTCTCCATGGANAGAACCCACAAACCCACCCAGCCGTTCAACCTCGCTCCGGATATCCCCGGAAGCCAGCACCAGACAGGAAAATAGGCGCTGCCCACCTTGCATCTTGCGAAATCCAGCCAGACGCTCCTCCGCTTGAGGATTGAGCAGCACCAGTTTCGCCAACGCATCCAACTTTCGCTGTTCTTCCCGGGAGAGTTGATTGAGGAGATTCTTGGCAAATAGGGCAGATCCACTCGTCCAGAACAAAAGAAAAAGACCCGTGGCTACCGCAAAACGGATGGATCTTCCAACCTTCTGCATCCTGTCCTCCTGTACCCTTTTACAACGTGCGGATCCTGACATAACCATATTCTTAACCGGAAAGGCAGTTAAGCGGCGACATCCGTCCGGTTGCCCCCCGTGGACCTGCCGCAAACAACGGAAAGAACGTTCACTCCGCCGTTTCTATCACCAGTCCCTCCGGTGTCAGATCAAACAGAACATGGACGCGGGTCAAGCCGGAATGCGAAACGGGTGCAGGGTAACGGGGCATTCCATATGGAAGGGGCTCATACTTGCAGAGCATACAACAAGCTCACCGCCCATCACCCTGCTCCGTAGTCTACCATAACCGGCCGGATTCTGGCCCGGTTATTTCAACAGGGTTAAAGGACTTCAGGACGTTCCCCGTCTGAGAACCTTTCCGGGCCGTTTGCCGGTTATTCTGCCATCCCGGACCACAAATTCGCCATTTACCAGAACATGTTCGATGCCTTCTGCAAACTGTTTGGGCTTTTCCCAGGTGGCGGTGTCAATCACCTTTTCCGGATCAAATACCACGATATCTGCCCAGTTTCCGACTTTCAGGACTCCCCGATGCTCGAATCCCAGTTTCTGGGCCACTGCCCCGGTCATTTTGCGGATAGCTTCCGGCAGGGTGAGAATACTCAATTCCCTCACGTAACGGCCCAAAACCCGCGGAAAGGTCCCGTAGTTTCTGGGATGAGGAAAGGACTCATCCGGTGAGACCGTGTGTCCGTCCGAGGCTACCATTCCCGCCGGGTGCTGCATGATACGCTGTACATCTTCCTCGCTCAGACAGTGAAAGATGCAGCTGTGTCTGCCCTTTTCAAGAAGGCGGAGAACCGTCTCCGCAACATTTTCCATGGTTACTTTGCCAAAAAACCGTTTCGTAATTTCCCGCAGATTCATGCCATCCAGGGTTGAATCGTACTCGCTTTCTACGATAACCACACTGGCCGGATCGCCGCCCCCGCGGTCCAGCAAAATATTGTCAACGATCCCCTCTTTGATCTTCTTCCGCGTCTCGGGATCTTTCCACCGTTCCAGATATACCTTACGCCCACCTGCAAAGGCCCAGGCCGGAACCAAGACCCCCAGCGTGGTANTGNTNGCAGGATAGGGATACTGGTCGAAGGTCACCTTTAAACCTGCATGGCGCGCGCTGTCAATTAGAGCCAGCATTTTCAGAGAGCTGCCCCACATCGGTTTGCCCACAGCCTTGAAGTGAGAGATCTGGACCGGAATTCCGGCTTCGCGGCCAATGGTCAGGGCTTCCCGGATCGCCATGAACAGCCCCCGCCCTTCCTCACGCATGTGGGTAGCATATATGCCTCCGTATTCGGCTGCGACCTTCGCCAGCTCGATCACTTCTTCCGTCCGGGAATAAGCACCGGGAATATACTTCAACCCGGTAGAGAGGCCTATGGCTCCGTCTTCCATCGCTTGACGCACCAGATCTTTCATCTGCTCCAGCTCTTCCGGCGTGGGAGCGCGGTTTTCTGAACCCATCACGCGCCGGCGGACGGTATTGTGTCCCACCAGGAGGGCCAAGTTTACAGCAATGCGCAGAGATTCAGCCTTTGCGAAATAAGCACCAATCGGCAGAGGAGAGCCGCCGCAGTTACCACCCACCACCGTGGTAACCCCCTGGGTGATGTAATTTTCGATGTTAGGAAAACGGAGCAGTTTACGCTCGGCATGGGTGTGAATATCGATAAATCCGGGCGCCACAACTTTTCCAGACGCGTCGATGACGTGCTTGGCTTTCGCGTCCTCCGGGAGTGTCCCCACCGCAACAATTTTGCCGCCGCGTACTGCCACATCGGCCTGTATCCCCTCTTTTCCTGTGCCGTCCAGCACCAGCCCGTTGCGGATGATCAGATCGTAGGGACGCGAGCAACCCAGGAAAAGAAAGCCTACCAGCAGAGTATGCAACAATTTTTTCATGATTGCCTACCTCCTAAACAATTATATTCATCTCTGATAGCCGAAAAATAGCACCCTACGGCACAAATGTCAACCTAAATTTTTAAACAGCAGGGTTGTTTCTCTTTTTTCGGATAAAATCCCCACCCACGTGCGCAAAATCGCCCGTTATGGAACACCGCTGCCCGATCCAAATACGGACCGGGCCAGATATTTTGGCTTGAATTTTTCGGAAGAAAATGGAACATTCTATGCAATCAGGACAGTTCCATTTCCGCCACTTCACATCCGTCCGGTGGGAGGTGGGCGGCCGACCCTGTTTGTAACCGGGAGCTAAGAAAAAGGAGGACCTGCAATGGCCCAGAAACGTTACGGACTGCTCGAAGGAAAGAAAGGGATCATTTTTGGTCCGCTTGATGAAAAGAGCATTGCCTGGCAGATTGCTCTTGCAGCGTACCGGGAGGGAGCCCGGTTCGCCATCTCCAATGTTAAAGTCGCCTTCCGTCTCGGCAATGTGGAAGAACTTTCTCGCCTCTGCGGCGATGCCCCGCTCATCGCCTGTGACGCCACCAACAGCGAAGAACTGGACCAGACTTTTCAGGAAGCCAAGAAACATTTTGGAAGGCTGGATTTTATCGTGCACTCCATCGGGATGTCGCCCAATGTGCGCAAGCGGCGGCCCTATGAGGAGCTGAACTATGACTGGTTCCACAAAACTCTGGACGTCTCGGCCATTTCGCTACACCGGATGATTGCCTCTGCCCTGAAACAGGATGCCCTCAACGACGGCGCCAGCATCGTCGCCCTCACCTATATTGGTGCCCAGCGTACCTTCTCAACTTACTCCGACATGGGCGACGCCAAGGCCCTGCTGGAAAGCATTGCCCGTAGCTTTGGCGCCCGGCTGGGAAAGCGCGGGATCCGCGTTAATACCGTATCCCAGAGCCCAACCAAGACAACAGCAGGCTCCGGCATTGAAGGATTCGACCTGCTATACGATTTCGCCGACAAGCTTTCTCCCCTGGGGAATGCTACCGCGGAAGAGTGCGCAGACTATGTTGTTACGCTGCTATCGGATTTAACCCGGAAGGTAACCATGCAAAACCTTTTTCATGACGGTGGCTTCAGTTCGATGGGCATCTCCGAAGAGGTTTTGCAGATGCTTTATCAGGATCGAAAAGAAAGTTCCGGTAAATAATCCGCCCTTTTTGGCCAGAAGAGCCCGCAGGATCAGGCCTACCGCTGGCCTGTCCTGCGGGATTCTTTGTTCAAGGTTTCAATGCGTTCTGCGGCTGTCCGTGCCAGGTATTCCAGATTGCCATCTCCACATGTCTCGAGCTGCCGGAGTACCGGAAGAGCTGCCCGTATCCCCAGGTCCCCCAGCCAGCGCACCGCCTGCTGCTGAACATCGTAGGGCGACCGACGGGCGTAGCGCAGAAGAAGACGGTGCAGTTCGGGATCTCCGGGCTTCAGAGCCACCCAGGCCTCCAGCGCTGCCAGAACAAGATGCTGGTTGTTTCCCGGGTAGGCCAGCGGCTTAATATGGGCCAGCGCTTCCTCAGCCGCACTCATTCCCAGGGCTTTGACACAGGCCATCTTTATTTCGTCATACCAGGACGGGCGGTTCATCCACCGGATCAGGTCATTTACATGGGCTTTAGCGTTTACACGCCCCAGGGCAACAATGGCCGTAGCCACCACATCAGGATGCGGATCCTTGCGAATCATGGAAAGCAGCACCTCCTCTGCACGCCCCGGTAACTGGCGAGAAAGGCCAATGGCCAGCGCTTTCCGCACCCGAAAATCGTGCAACCTCTGCCAGCTTCTGTAGAGATCCCAGACATCCGGCATACGCAACATTCCCAGCAGGACCGCCACCTCGGCCCGGAGTCCCCAGAATTCGTTCCCGGAAAACAGGAGATTTTTGAATTGCGTGTATACTTCTTCCCGATCGGCAAACTGCTGGGCGAGAGTGCGGAGAGCCCGAACCCGGCCGAAATAATCGCTGCGTCCGGCCTGAGCCAGCAGGGCAGAAAAGGGTTTAGGATGGCGGATTTCTGCTACCAAGTCCCCTGCCTCATCCACCACCACAAATTTAGGTCGCTCCTCGCACGGAAGCCAAAAAGTTTCCTCCTCCTTTTGAATCCAGAGGGTATCCCTCTGCACCGCTTCAGACAAATAAACGCTTACCACAACCGGCAATCGAAAAAGATCCTGCCCTTTTACCTGCGGCTGCCGCTGACGGATGGAAAGTTCCAGAAGCTTCTTCTCTGGAAGAAACCGGTCCTTGACTTCCAGCACAGGATAGCCTGCACCGCGGATCCAGTCCTCAAAAAACCATTCCAGGTTACGTCCCGTAGAAGAAAGAATGGTCCGG
>MTOL01000052.1 GCA_002011685.1 Deferribacteres bacterium JdFR-76 | reverse complement strand
TCGACTCAGATCTTGCGGTTTACTCTGCTGGGACGGAACCGGAACGGCGGGTTCATCCTCTGGCGATCCAGGTCCTCCGGGAAGCTGGACTTTCTGTACGGGATCTGAAGCCTAAACATGTAGAGCCTTTCCTTCAAACGGAATTCGATTTTGTGATTACCGTATGCGACCGTGCCAGGGAAATCTGTCCCGCATTTGCTGGAAAAACAAAGCACCTTTTGCATCTTCCTTTTGAGGATCCCGCTGCCGCAGAAGGATCAGAGACAGAGAAACTGCAGGTGTTCCGCCGCATACGGGACGAAATTCTGGCAACTTTCCGACGGTTTTACCAGACTCATATTCTTCCATATAAAAATGCCCCCAGCCGAACAGCTGGAGGCGAAACGACCTCAGTGGATTAAAAAACCGGAGGACCCTGCCGCACTTACGCCTCATCCGCGTGCGAAAAAGCGAAATAGCGTCGGATCATTACAACCCAGAGGATCCCACCCGCAACAAAAAGAATCAAGAATAACGCCAGTACACTGTACTGAGTTTGCACCTGAAGCTGTTCCGGCCGAAAAGACGGCAAAAAGGCCATCCGGAGTATATCCCTGGCAATGGCCATAAAAAGCACAACCACTGCTGTGAGCCACATGGCAAGCCTTAGCTGTGGCCGCGGATCATCGCGGCGCAGTCCCCGGCCGACAGCCACAACCGCTCCCACCGCCAGGATAACCGCCATCCAGAAAAGAAGCGTTGCTGGCACATTTTTGCCCATGAATAGCATCATTTTTTCCTTTGGAAGAGCCAGCAAAAAGACAATCCCCACCACAAACTGGGCCAGCGTTCCGTACAAGTACCAGCGACTGCCATAATCCATTAACAAACGGGCATATGCCCGGTCCCTGTTCCATTTGAAAAATCCGGTAAACGCAACCATTAGCCCTGCGATGGCCGTGGCAGCTACCACAAAATGCAGATACCGCGGAATCAGCTGTGGGTCACCCCAGTTCAGATTCCAGCCGGAAGGATCAGCAAAATATTTGCTGGACCACGCCTCCGGGCGCAGCATCAGCGTAAAGTTGCTGGTGTAGAAAAAACCGATGAGGAACAGGAATACCACACTTCCCAAAAGAATCCAGGTGTGAGATGCGGCTTTTTTCTCCCCAGAAAACGCCACGATATAAAGTCCGTAATAGGCCAGCGTTAACAGCGGGATCACGAGGAACCAAGGCCAGGCCATTAAAATGGAAGAGGTGTAAAAATATTGCCCAAAAAGCACCTGGACAAACAGAAGTGGTGCTACACCCAGAGTAATAGTGGCTGCCAGAAAGGATGGAATTTTCTTTACCACATCCTGGCTTAAACGCAAATAGGTGGGATCCTTTTTCCCTTTGAGCCGCGCCACAAATGCCAGAATCGCCCCACCAAACATGAAATTCATGGCCAAAATGTGGAGAACAAACGTCACAATCAGCAGAACTTTGAACAGCCAGTAGGGTGCTGGAAGAGGAATGGGATCCACCTGCGGGATGGTCGGCTGCATCATTGCACAACTCCTTATTATTTTTCCTTGGTTTGTTCCAGAATCCATTTCGCCAGGGCATCACGCTGCACCTCGTTCCCCTCAAAAGGAGGCATGTCCTCATTCAGGGAGTCCAGCCGGGTAATCAGGTAGCGGATCTGATCGATCCCGAACTGCCCCAACTTCACGAAAAGCGGATCGTCGGGAGAGGCCTCGTGGCAATCGGAACAGAACTGCTGGAACACGGTTTCNCCGTCCGCTGCGGGAGCCGCTTCCGGTGCCACAGCGGCGCCCGCAGGCGCCAGACTTGCTAGATAGGCGGCCAGGGCTTCCTTTTCCGCTTCCGTCCCGGCGAACGGCGGCATCACCCCATTGACCATTTTGTCCAGGGAACCCAGGCGGTTCAGGATCATGCTGTAGCTCCATTTCTTCTGCGAAAGGATGCCTTTCATGCCGCGGTAGCCTGAAATGCCGTGACACGTCTGACATTCCAGCCGGAAGATTTCGCGGCCGGCCGCCAGCTTATTTTCTTCCGTCACAGTGCGGTTTTCTGCCCAGCGGGCCACCTTCAATACCCCCTTTTCGCGGATATTCTCCACCGAGAACCCGCCATCCCCTTCCACAGGCTGCTTGAAAATGGAATTCACGTACATGTAATCGTAAATGATATAAGGTTTGCGGATCGATTCGCGGATGAATTCGAAAGACCACATGGTGACAAAGGCAAACGCCAGAACCACAAAACTGTAAATAAACGGAACTTTTTTGGGCCGGATGAGGGTCACCAGCGCAGCAACGAATGTAAGGATGGCAAAAATCAAGGCCAGGTTGGCGTATCGGGTTGCTGTGGGCATTTTGCCCTGGGCGCTGGCCCACACTTCCGCCGGCAGCTGACCAATGTACCAGTAAATAAACAGCGGTAAAATCACAAAGGCGGGTACAATCCAGCGGACACTCCAGCGGATTACAGTTGCCTTGAGATCAGAATTTTTCTGGAAGGTTCCGGTGATCAGGGCGTAAATGCCGGCCAGCGCCAGCGAAAAGGCAAAGCGGGCAAATAAAGATGGGAAATATGTCGGGTTGAAAAATCCATGCCAGAAGTTGTGCGTTTCAATCCATTTTCCCGAGGTCAGCATGAAAGTAATGATTCCATTGATAATCACCATACTCATAAAGGCTGCGACAAAATAGATCCATCCCAGCCACAGGTGCGTCTTCCGGTCCACACGGTCCCAGCCGTAGAGGTACAGCAGAGCTGCCGTAATTTCCAGAAAGAAGAATACCCATTCAATGGCCCAGCCCCAGACGTACGAATGAATCAAAATGCTGGTGCCTGAAGGATGGATCAAACCGATAGTAAACCAGATACCAACACCTGTCATGGCTCCAAACACCACCGTCAGCAGCACAAAAAAGCGGGTGTGACGCTTAAGCCATTCCAGCAGCGCCGTGTTCTGCTCCCGGTAGGCTTTCTGTTCGGTAAGTACCAGAAACAGGCCGCCACCCACAGCAAAATGGGACACAAAGACATGCACAACAGAAACAATCGCGATCAGCAGGCCTGCACCAAAAGTAAGATCCCACACCGGATAATTCATGGAACCTCCCTCTGCTGTTTATCCCATCAAATTTCTTTTCTGAGACGATTTCCGCCCATACAGCCTTCCAGGCACGAAGAAATGACATTTCTGAAATAATTTATCCGCGGACAAAAAGGAGGTCAAGGCAAAGAAACGATTTATTCTGATTGAGATTTTTTCTCATTACTCATTCAAAGGGAAGCAACCCCCTCATTTTTCAGTTGTAAAGGAATTCAACATCCCCTTCCGGGGCAAAAACCGAGAAGCTTTCTGAGCAGGGCCGTATAGTTTCCTCCATTCCGCCCGCTTTCCGGAAAAGCTGCAGTCTGCTAAAGAATTTTCTGCAGCATCTCCACCACATCCACTTTCCGGGCGGACGGGACATCCTGTCCTTCTATTTTTACCCCTCTCCGGGATATTTCTACCAGGGCCTGAATATCCTCCGAGTCCACATAAATGTAGTGGTTCAGTTCCTTCTTGTTGGCCCGGTAATGAAGACCTCCGATGTTCAAGCACCCAAAAGCGACCCCTTTTTCCAGCAGCCGGAGGGCATCTTTGGGCGTTTCGACCAGCAGAATGACCTTTTCTTTTTCAAATTCTTCGGAACGGATGTAGCGGAGCAGTTCATCCACCGTAAACACGTTAATTTTGATGCCGGAATCGGCGAAAGACGATTCGTACAGCTCCTTTTCCCATTCATTTTGGGCGATTTCGTCATGACACAGAACAATTCGGTCCGGATGCAGCACGCTGGCCCATCCTACCACAACCTGACCATGAATCATCCGGTCATCGACCCGGACCATCGCAAACGGCATATCCTGATTCCTTTCAGCTCTTTTCATAAACCACCAGACTCCTTGAACCATCCTCCTTTAGAGTTCGGACCAGTTCGTCCAGGCTCAGCGATTCGCCTTTCATGAGAAAAGAGAGCACCATTGCCAGGTTCACGCCGCTAATCACGTAAACGCGCTCCCGCTCGTGGGCCAGGCGGCAGGCAACATTCCAGGTATTGCCTCCTTTCAGGTCCACGGCGATAACCAGCCCATCGTCCCCAGCAAGACTATCGTGAATGGATTCCAGATCGCGGAGGATCTCATGAGGATTGCGGTTTGAGGAGGAGAGGGCTCGAACTCGTTCAATCTGGCCGAAAATCTCCTGCGCAGTATGTAACAGCGCCTCGCCCAGATCCGCATGTGTCAAAAGAATCAGGTGGTGCATGAATGCCTGCCCCTACTCGGTATCGTGTTCCAGATATTCTTTCAGTTTTTTCTGATAACTGATCCGCTTTAGCAGCCGCTTGTTGAATTCTTTTGCCGTATCTACGCCGTAGATCTTCAGCAAAGTGTTTAGCGCGATGGTCTCAATGATCACCGTAATGTTTTTCCCGGGAAAAATTGGCAGGCGGACCTGGGGGATTTTCACACCCAAAATATCGGCATAATTGTCATCCAGTCCCACCCGCTCGTAATTCCCTTCTTCATCCCAGTCTTCCAGATGAACTTCCACCTCCACCCGCTTTTGCTTGCGTACCGCACGGATACCGAAAATACTGCGCACGTCGATGATGCCCAGCCCGCGGATCTCGATGTGATGCTGCAGCAGCTCGTTCGACATGCCAATGAGTACGTCGTCGCCTTTGCGGATGATATTCACTACGTCATCAGCAACCAGGCGGTGACCCCGTTCCACCAGATCCAAAGCCACTTCACTCTTGCCAATGCCGCTGCGGCCGGTGATGAGCACCCCAATGCCGTACACATCCACTAGGGTGGCATGCATGGCGATGCGCGGTGCAAATTTCTCGGAAAGGTAATTGCCCAGAGCATGGACGAGCTGGGTGGTGGTTAGCGGTGTGCGGAAAACCGGAATAGCCCGGTCGTCGCAGAGGCGAATTAGCTCTGCGAAGATTTTATTCTTGTTTGTAATAACGATGCAGGGAATTTCGAACTCCACCAGGCGATTGAGGGCCACCGTGCGTTCCCGCTCGCTCAGGGAATCCAGATAGGCAACCTCCGTATTTCCCAGCACCTGGATCCGCTCGTATGAAAAAATATCCACAAACCCGGACAGTGCCAGTCCGGGTCTGTGGATTTCTACCTGGGTAATTTCGTTGTCCAGCCCCTTTTCGCCAGCGAGAAGCTCAAGTTTTAAATCTCTTCTGCATTCCTCCAGAAATGTGCGTACAGTGATCTTCTCCATTAGTATTCCGCTTCTTCCTCCTCCGGAGAGGCAAGAAGCGCCTCACCAATTTTTTCTCTGTTTCTTACCTTAAACTTCTCTTTTTCCTTCTTCAACTGCCTTTCCAGCTTGTCTACGGCCTGATCTATGGACTTGAAAAAATCGTCTGTGCTTTCCCGTACGGTCAATCGTGCATGCCGGGTTTTGACGGTAATGTCGGCAATGTGATTGCTCCGTTCCTGGGTCAATACAATGTCGCAGCCCAAAATACCGCTATTGTACTTCTCCAGCCGGGTGACCTCTCGTTCTGCATAATCCTTCAGCGGCTCACTTGCTCTGAAGTGCCGGGCTGTGAACGTAACCTGCATGACAGACTCCCTTCTTTTGGTTCAACCAACTGACCATTCAGAAGATTCCCTACATTTTATCGGTTCCCCCTTTTGAAATTTGAAGCTGACGCCATTCTTAGCAAGTTGGCTCCGGTTACACCTCCTTTCTTCGTTTGACCCAGGATCATCGCAAGGGAATCTTCGCCGAAACATTTCAAAGAACAGAGCAATCAGGCCCGCGGATGGGCCTCTTCGTAAATTCGGAGCAGTTGCTCCGTGCTTACGTGCGTGTAAACCTGTGTTGTGGAAAGGCTCGCGTGGCCCAGCAAGTCTTTCACAGCCTCCAGATCCGCCCCGGCATTCAGCAAGTGCGTCGCAAACGTGTGTCTCAGAACATGCGGGCTAAGCGACGTCGCCGCTGATATCTGGGAAAGGTAGCGTTTTACCCGGTACTGTACCGTTCTTGGAGAGATCCGCTTGCCTTTTTTGTTCAGGAAAACGGCGTCCTCATCTGGAGAGGCCGATTGCTGGAGAAAAACGGAACGGACGTTCAGATATTCACGCAAACTTTTGCTGGCTTTGGGCCCAATGGGAACCAGCCGTTCTTTTCCGCCTTTGCCAAAAATGCGGATCAGGCCCTTCTTCAAATCGATATCTTTCATGTTCATATTGGTTAACTCCCGCAGGCGGATTCCCGTTCCATAAAAAACCTCAAGGATGGCGCGATCCCGCAGCCCTTCCGGGGTATCCGCTTCCGGAAGGCGCAGCACCTCCATGGCCTCCTGAATGGAAAGAAAGACCGGAAGTTTTTTGCGGTACCTGGGAGAACGCACCTGTTTAGCAGGATTGTCGGCAATATAGCCTTTCCTGTGCAGAAATCGGTAGAAAGACCGCAGAGCGGCCAGTTTTCGTCCGATGGAATTGCGCTCAAGTCGCTGTGCGGTCAGGTGCGATAGAAAAGCGCGGATGTGAGATTTCTCCACATCCAGTAATGTCAGATTATTGCCGTAGCGGCGGAAAAGGAAATCGGCAAATTGCCGAAGATCGTTCTCGTAGGCAGAAACCGTAAATCCGGAATAATTTTTTTCGGCCCGCAGGAAGTTTAAAAATTGTTCAATCGGCTCTTTCACACCGAGTCATCTTCCAGGATGGGTTCGGGCACAACTTCGGCACGGCAAACCGGGCAGCGAAGGTATTCGCCCTTGTTTTTCGAAACCCGCAGCTCCATGTAGGCATTGCCGCACTGTTCACAAACCTGATCTACCGGTTTGTACCAGGTGGCAAAGTCGCATTCCGGATAATTGCTGCAGCCGTAAAAGACCTTGCCGCGGCGGGTGCGCCGCTCCACAATGGTCCCACCGCATCCTTTCGGACAATCAATATTCAGCGAAAGCGGTTTTGTAAATTTGCACTTGGGATAGGCCGAACAGGCCAGAAACCGTCCAAAACGGCCGGTCCGAACAATCATTTCCGAGCCGCACACCTCACATTTCTCGTCCGTCTGAACCGTTTCCTCCTCCAGGGGCCGGGTGTAACGGCATTCCGGATAGTTGGTGCAGGCGATGAATTTTCCATTCCGGCCCCACTTTACCACCAGCCCAGCGCCGCAATCGGGACAGACGTCATCTACTTCCTCCTGGAGCGATTCTTTAATTTCCAGCCGCCGGGAATCCACCCGTTC
>MTOL01000143.1 GCA_002011685.1 Deferribacteres bacterium JdFR-76 | reverse complement strand
AATCAGATTGACACCTCCGGTTTCTATCAGGGAGCCCCGAACCACACCTACGCTTTTCGCTCCCGGGCGGTGGACAAAGCCGGAAATGCAGAGGCGTATCCCCCCAGTCCGGACACGGTAACCAGGGTCCCCGCGACAGCGTCACAGCCACCCAAGCTCATCGTTCTGGCGGCACCTTTGCAACTAATAATTTCTGTGGATGACCCCGTAGCTCATCCGGCAAGCAAGCTGAAATTCGTCGCCGGGGATGGTCTGACCTGCATCGTGAATGAAGTGGAAATACGCTGGTACGATGCCAGCGGGATACGCTACGCGGATACAACGGTGCCGCTTCGGCCTGTCATTTTCAATGCAGGTGAAGCGAAGATGATACGCGGTTTCCGGCTGCCCTACGATGCTCTTAATAAATACCGAACAAAAAACAAAATCCGCAGAGACGTAGAGCATCAAATTGAACTGGTATACAGAGGCATTGTCCTTCAAAAGCAGCAAGCTTTGCAGGAGATCCCCATTCAGACCGATCCGGTTCGCATACCGCTCATTGATTATAGCAGTGTAAATTACCTGAGTTTCTCGGTGGAATTCGCCATCGCCGGTGGCATTGTTTTTTCCCCGGGTCGATTGTCCAACGACCTCCTCATGAAGCTGGAACTATCCAGCCGAAGAAAAAAGAACGGAAACATCGACACAGAAGTGCTCTACTGGTATGACGCCGAAGGCGCCTTGCTGAAAACGGAAAAGCGCCCCATTCAGCCACCAATTCCCATTTCATCCTATCTCAATAAAACATTCACCCGGACACTCCATTTGAGCTATTCTCCGGCGTGGCTGAAGCAGATGCTGGCTGGCAAAAGCGAAGCAAATTTCAGCCTGAAGGTAGAATATTCCGGCAAAGATCAGCGAGGAATATCGGTCAGAGGGATTACGGAGCAACCTCTGCAGGTGTATTGCTATTCAGCTACGAAAGACTGGCGCTCTCTTGCGGTTTCCATGGTGCAGCCCATGTTCCGGTACGATCCTTCCAGGCCCAATCAGCCGATCCAATTCCAGTTCAAATGGACCGGATTCGCGCCGGCCACCCTCACCCATTACCAGCCGGTGGTGCTGTACAATGTCGGCACTTCCCAGGTGGTGAGGCAGAAACTCCCCGAATTGCCGCTGCCCCGGCCTCTTAAACTGGTGCCGGGTCCGCAAACGCGCACCATTATGATCAATGGCCAGACATTTCAAATCCCTTACGTTCTTACTGGAGCATCCTTTCCGCTTCCCGGTTCGGTGGCTGCGGCGCTGAGCGGCCATACCAGTTCCACTTACGGCATTGCTTTTAATTTTTCCGGAACCGATGCCGATGGCAATCCCATTTTTGCAGAAACCGACACGGCCTATTCCGTACCGCCGGTGAAAATCACGGCCACCGTGCAACCCTCTGGTTCAGTATTCGATCAGAATCATCTTGTTCAATACTGGAATGTCCGGCTCAACTATTCTGGCAAAGTTCCCGCCAGGCTCGATTCCGTTTATTCTATCTGGTTTAAGGAATCCGGGCAAACTTTTCTGGCGCGCCTGCCGGAAGAAATGAATGATCCTCCCGATGCCTTCACTCCGCCATCCGGAATTCAGCAAATCTCCGCCCGGCAAATGGTATCCGATTTTGGCCGGGTCAAAATGCTCCACGGGCTTTTCGCACCTCAAGTGCAGGGGCCAGTCACCTATGAGGGACCGGACAGCATTTCTTTGAGAGCAGATTACAAAATGGCGCTGGAATATGTCGGCCAGGACAGCCTGGGACGCAGGGTGGTTGCCCGTACAAATCAAGTACGCATTGTTGTGATGGAGACCCGTTATCCTATCGAGGTTGAAGCAGATCCTGCGGAAATCGTCACGAGCGAGCCTCTGGCCTCTGTTGGCCTAACCCTGGTCTCCACACTGAAGTATCCGGTAACTCTGCAAACGCGTACCATCCGTGTGCGCAAAGGCGAGGAATACATGCCCAGGCCCGGAATCGGGCCGCCACTTTCCGGTACCAAGGGAAATTACATGGAAGAACTCCTGGCCTTTGGCTCCCTGGACGTTCTGCAGGCGAAAGGGAGTTATGTCGACCGGGCCAATATCCCGCTCAATCTGGAATGGCTGCTGGCCGGAGAGGAACAGGCAAAATGTGCCGCAATTATCACCTACACCGCCAAAGATTCTCTTGGGAAAGCCGTACTGGGACGAGTTTATGTGCCGATTACGGTGACGAAAGCAAAGCAGGTCGCCGGTGCCGACACGCTGCAGACCACCGGACAGAAATATGTGCTCATTCCCAAAGTGGCCGAGGTGCAGGCCATCCAGGGCGCCACCAGAGTCTCCAGCCAGGGCCAGAAGAGGGTGCTCGACGGATCCGTGAAACTCATCCTTCTTCCCTCCCCGTTCGACTCCCTCGCCGTCATTGCCGAAGCGGTCAATCTGGTTTTTTCGCCTGAAGGAAAGGGAACCTGGAAAGCCCAGGGCGGAAAGATTTTCGGCGAAGCAGCTCCCGCCGAAAAACGGCTCTTCTCGCTGATTCGCGGGCTCCTTAACGTCACACGCATCAGCTACGACCATGCGCGAGCCAACCGGCTCCTCATCAACGAAGCAAACGCGGTAATCCCCATTCTGGACAAAAAGATCTACTTCAAAGACCTGATCATCAACGAGAACGGCCTTGACCTAAAAATCTCCGAGCAGGAGATTTCCGCTTTTGGTCTCACCTTCCGGGTCAAGAATCTATCATGGCAATCCGGAGTGACGGGAGATGTGTTCTCCCTGGATGTGAACCTTCGTCTGAAAGGAAAGCCGAAATCCGAAGAATTCGCCGCAACCAGACTGGTCATCAAAGACATAAATGGCCGCCAGCAGGTGGAGATGAAGGCCATCCCAGGCAAGCCGGTCCGGCTGATTCCCAGCACCGATTATTTGAACTTTACATCCTTTGAGTTCAAAGAAGTGGGAAGCGACAACTGGGTACTCGCCGTCAGCGTTGCTTCCAGCAATCTTCCCATTTTTGGGAAGCTGGGTCCCCTTACCGGTACGGTGGAATACGAGCGATCCGGAAAAATCCGCGGAAGGCTGGAGCCGGTGCGCGAAACCCAACCGGGAATCGAGAACGACAAAACCGTCGTTTCCTTTGGTAAATGGGGCAAAATTGACCTCACCTACCTGGGCGTCCAGTTTGCCGGTATCCAAAAGATATCCACTACGGACGGAAAACCGGACACCACATGGGAATTTGACCGGGCTCAGAGCTTTGTGGGGCTGGCCCTGGATCTGTACCTGCCATTCAAAGGCAAAGTATTTGGCGATCCCAGCGGCCGCATCGCCATTGGCAGCGTCGGCAATCCCGGCATCCGCATTGACTTCAACGGGAATGTGCAGGCAAGCACCATCACGGTAGCTTCCGGAAAAACACTGGACCTGGGTCCCATTTTTATCCGGCTGGCCTCTCTGGCCATCACACCGGACCCATTTGCTCTGCATCTTTCCGGCGGCCTGGGCGTGAACATGTCCGGCGTGGTGGAAGGCGAAATCGCCTTTCAGGGCCTGACCATCGACAAGGATGGCAACTTCACCAACTTCAGCGACGTGGTGAAAGGCGGCAATCTTTCCATCCTCAAAGTGGTAAGCCTGGGTATCGGCGATGTGAAGTACAGCGACCAGCCGACCTCCCTATCTTTTATGAAAAATGTGGGCAAGCAGGCCAGGCCCACCAGCATCCAGGTAAACAGCTACTTCCAGCTGCGCGGAGCTCACCTGAATATCGGCAAAAACGGAGCGGGCGGAGCCGGAAGTTTCGATGAACTCACGGTATTTACCGACGCTGGCAACCAGACCAGCTTTCTCCTGCGGCGCGGCAATCTCAAGATTCAAAACACAGTTGATCTGACGGTGGACTTTCAATACGTGAACAACGCCAAGCTGGGCCAGTATCTGAGTGTCGGAGGTGGAGCAACCATTGTCAACAAAATTCGGGGGACCATTTACGGAAAAGTGGGCGCGCTGGCCAACGGGGAGCCGACCTGGGGATTCTATCTCGCCGCCTCCGGCCTTGATATCAACCTTGCTGCCGTGACCCTCGACGAAATTGGAGGGGGTTTCTTCTACAATCCCACGCAAGAAGATATCAAAAGCATTCGCGCCACTGCGGGGTTCCGGCGTGCAGAAATCAACACAAAAATTGACAGGGCCGCTCCAAATATCGGCGGAACAACCGGATTCGCCGTGTTCCTTGCCGCTGGCATCTATATCGGTTCGGATGCGTTTCTCCACGGACGGGCCCTGATGACAATAACCGGAAGAAACTGGTCTCTGGACGCCGAAACGCAGGCCATCAAAGTGGGATCAGATTACAGGGTAAAGGGCCTGTTGAGCCTCAATGTGAGCTGGGACCCTGCCTTTTTTGAAGGACAGCTCAACATGGGCATTGACTTTTTCAAACTGGTCTCCGCAAAAGAATCGGACAATTACTTCAACATTTACATCTATGGCGAAGAAGCATGGGGGGTTATTGGCAAGCTGGACATCACGCTGCTGTTCATCCTCAATCCAACGGCAGAGATTTACATCGGAAATCAGGGTTTTCTGTTTGACACAGCCATCGAAGCAAGCCTTGACATCGGCGTACTTGAAGGGGGCATCCGGCTGGAAGCGATGGTATGGTGGCGGCCCGATGTAAGCTGGGGCATCTACGCCAGCGGAAAGGCCTGGGGCGAAGTTCTGTGGGGGCTGGTAGGCGCGGAAATTGGCATGGAAGGGGCCCTGCTATACAACGCCCATTCGATCCGCAGCACAGTTTTTTACGCCTCCGGGCATCTGAGCATAGAACTCTGCTGGGTGGAGATATTCAACGGCCGGGTGTGGGTTACCCTGGGTTCGGGAGGCTGGGACGGCGGCAAAGGCGAGAACAACCGCTATGACCGCCTCATCGCCGATGCGCGGAAAATCGGCCAGAAGATGGAAGCGGACATGCAGGAGCTTTCAGACAACCTGACAAAGGCGCGGGAAGCTCTTTTCACACTAAACGAAGAACAGCGCCAGGCGGCCGGTCAGGCCCTGCTCGGCCTGGTGCAGATGGCCGGGTTCGATCCGGGCGCCGCCTTCGTCAAAACCGCATTCGCCTATGCTTACATGAAAGACGCCCAGACCGGCGGCAAGAACCCAACCCTGGACGCCCTGCACAAACTGATCTGGAACCCGCGGGCTGCCGCCCTGCAGAGTTCCTACAAAAAGCTCCAGGAGGACTCGACAAAAATCCGCCAGGCCCTGGAAACCCTGCGGATCAAAACCCAGGAGATGCAGAAGCGGCTCCAGGACAAACGTCAGCTCATGGAAGAAGATCTGCCCTCCATCGCCGATTTTGGCGGTAAAGGAAGTCCTGTAGGCCCGATCCAGATCCGCCAGGTTACCGTTGGAGGCCAAACAAAACAGATTTACGAGTACAGCTTCGATCCGAATAAAGCAAAAAGCCTTGAAGCCTCCGCCCGCAAACAGAAGGAAGACATCCAGGCCTACCGCAAGAAGCTGGTGAGTATGGTGAAAGACTATTCCAAAAAGCTGAACGAGCTGGATCAGCTGCTTTGCGGCGGAGGGACATCCATCTCCAGGCTCGCAGAAGATTACGGTGCCACTTTCTCCCGGAGCTCGTCCTATACATTGAACTTTCTCAACTACCTCAACGCCAAGCGGGATTGGAGCTCAAAAACGGTAGCCTGGTTCCGCCAGCGGGAACAAGCCATCCGCAATGCGCTGGAAAGCCAGGCGCGGCGGATGAGTGCCCAGCCGGGCAGTCCGTTTAAACAGAAACTGATTGACCAGCGCATCGTGCTCATCCAAGAGCTGCTGAAGGTGGGAGGGAAGTCCGGATGGAGCCCCCCTGATACTATGAGCGGCGTGAACCTGGCCGTAAACCTGGGCATGGAAATGTGGTATCACATCCCCACAACGGGACTGGATGGTATTGTCCAGCATGTTGACAAAGCGGCTTTGCTATATGCCGCCAGCTTTCAGAATAGCAACAACCTTTATCAGGCCCGCTGGAGCTTATTCACCCTCTCCGCAGACCGGGTGTACAGCCGGAAGGTCCGCCTCTACACTCTCCTGTACGATCTGCTGGATCAGCTGTCGCTGGAAGCCGGAACACGCCGGCTTGCCTCCGCCGACGCCGCATATCTGAGCACGGACAGAGGTTCCGGTCTGCTGGTGGAATCCCCGGGCTGGTCAGTCACCGGTTCGCTGGAAGCCTCCGGGCAAGGAGCGTCCTACCCCGCCAGATCGCCGGACTGGGCCCAGCCCGTGCAGGGAGGCCGGCAGCAAAATGTAAGCACGTTAGTTCCAGGTCCAACCGGAACGGGTCAGAAAACCACCTACCGGAAACCGCGTTGGGCAAGGGAGTGGGATTTTGAAAAAGAGCGCAAAAAAGTAAAACAGGTGCTTCAGGTTCCCCGCATCGTACAGCTGGAAGGCTCGCTGGTAAGCGATTACAACACCAACGCCTGGTACGCCAAACTGACCCTGCGCTGGAAGGCCGAACATCCCATCGGGATTGCGGAATACAGCATTTCCCTGCCCGGGTACTCCCAGCCGGTATCGATCCGTGATCTCTTCCCGAAATCTGGAAAAGCCGGAAAAGAAAAGCAGCCAAAAACGGGAACTCCGCAGGGCGACATCATGTCGGAAAGCTGGCTTCAGTTGATGCTGGAGGCGGAGAGAAAGAAAGAACGGAAAATATGGATTCAGGAGCCGGGCCCGAACGACGCGGGTCAGATCAGCATCCTGGGCGCATCGGCAAACCGGGTGTCCCCGAAAGGCAGTTCCTCGCGCCAGGACTGGAGGTCGGTGGCTAAACGCGAAGTTCTGGTCATCCCCTTCTTGCGCGATATCCACGCCCCCGGCTCATACGAAATCTGGCTCCGGGCCCGCGGCGCAGGCGGGTACACCATCGAACGGAAAGCCACCATCACCGTGGGATATCCGTACCAGCGCCAGGATAAAACCGCCAGTGATTTCGGGCCCGGCACGGTCCAGTCAACCCTCAACATTGCCGACAGCACCCCACCCTCGCGGCCGGTGGTTTACGATGCCGGCGACTCCACGTCCAGCCGGACGCTGCTGTACGCCCGCTGGAAGGCCTGGGATGGCGAATCCGGTATCCAGGAGTACCAGTACCGGGTAGAATTCGCCACACAGAGGCTCGTGGGTTACGTACGGAACGGTTTAAGCTACCAGCCCGTCTGGAAAACAGACATAAGGGAACCGATCACCCCGTGGCTGTCTGCCGGTGGCCAGACGGAGCAGAACATCCGGCTGGACAGGCCCATGGAACCCGGCAGGAAATATTACATCCGGGT
>MTOL01000144.1:5000-7366 GCA_002011685.1 Deferribacteres bacterium JdFR-76 | reverse complement strand
GCCTTTTTGTCATAACTTGAAGCGATCATTTGCTTAATGAGAACAAAACACCGCCGTAAATCCCCCAGGCGTCCACACCGTTCAGGTGATATTTGAATTCCGCAAAACCGGTCAGATTCGGTGAAATGGGATAATCCGCTCCAACGAGCACATGAAAGCTGATGTCAGAATCAGAATCGGAGTAGGTATAGCCTCCGGCCGAAGATTTTCCTTTGGAAATGGTAAAGCCCAATCCACCGCCGGCGTATGGCTGAAACGAGGAGCCTTCGGCGGCGAAATAATAGAGACCGCTGGCACCAAAAGTCAGAGAAGAGAACGAAGATTCTACTTCCGTTCCGAAAACATTGCTCTTTTCACTTTTTGACCAGTAATCTACGAATCCTCTCAAAAAAATCTGCGGTGTAAGGGTGCCCAGATTTGCGACGGCACCGAAGCCAATTACGCTATCAAATGGGTCTTCGGGGGAAATGTATCCCAATTTTCCGCCGATAGCATTCAGCCCGATATTGGGTTGGGCCCCGGCCATGCCAACTGCAAACAAAAATCCGACAGTTACTGCCAGAAAAAACCAGGATTTGGTCCGCTTCATGTTCTCCTCCTTAATGTTTTTTGTTTATTATTTCGCTTGACCCCATTTTTGAGATGGGGGGGCATAATGTTAAGAAATTTTGATCAGAAGGTCAAATTTTTTCCATCAGATGCAAAATTTCTCCGCGCAGAGCATTCTATCTTGCCGAAAAAGAAAAAAAGCCCCGTTTTGCTCAAACGGGGCTTTTCAAACCCGGGGCAGAGAAATTATTTATTCTTTTGCAATTCTTCTACCTTCTGAAATGCTTCCATTCCCTTTTCGGACATGCCAAGTCGAACGTAAGCAATGCCCAGGTTATTCCAAACGTTGGCGTCATCGGGTTTAAGGTCCCGTGCCTTTTCGAGGTATTTAAGGGCTTCCTCGTAATATTTTTTCTCTTTTTCGGCCAATTCCTTAATCTTGGAATCTTTTTTGCCTTGCTCTTCCAGGGCAACACGCTCCTTCTTAAGCCGGTCTCCCAGGTTCAGGTAGCTGCTTCCCATGTAAAACAGTGCTTCAAAATCTTTCGGATTATTTAACAAGACTTTTTCAAAGTCTTTTACTGCTTCATCGAATTTTTCCTTGCGGTAAAAAAGCAGCCCGCGNTTGAAGTAAAGATCTGTGTCGTCGGGGTTTTTGGCCAGGGCGTTGTTATATGCTTCCAGAGCCTTTTCGCTTTCCCCCTTTAGATCGTAAACCATGGCCAGATTTGCCAATGCGTCGCTATTGGTAGGTTCCAGTGCAAGAACGCGGCTGAACATTTCCGCAGCCTTATCATACTTTTGCAAACGCTGATATTCGATCCCAAGGGTGAGCATGGTCCGGGTATCGGTGGAGTCATATTTCAGCGCCTTTTCGTACGCTTCGATAGCCTTTTCATCGTTCCCCAGTTTAATGTAAGCATAGCCCAGATTCTTATATGCGTTGGCATCTTTCGGATCGATCATCGTAGCCACTTCAAAATTCTTGATGGCTTCCTCGAATTTGTTGGCCTGAAGATTCCGGACTCCCAAATTAAAATTGTCAATCCAGTATTTGCGCCGGACTGTTGAAATATCTTTTTCGAATTTGTTGCTGATCGCCAGGCTTTTCTCAAATGCTTCGTTCATTTCTTTGAAGTTCCCAAGCATTGCCTGGGTGTAACCCAGCAGATACCATGCCTCCGCATTCTGGGGATTTTGTTTTACCTCGATCTGAAGCTGTTCAATTGCCTTGGGGTAATTCTCTTGCTGAATGTACAACTTTGCCGAAGTCAATGCGGTACTCTGGCATCCGACATAATAGAGCGCCGCAAAGACCAGCAAAGTTACCATCAATAATTTTACGACTTTCACTTTTCCCTCCTGCACTTTGTTATTTTTACGATTCCGAAACTCACACAATTTAAAATGAGCGTTCTCTTTTGTCAAGTTTTAATTTCATTTCCTTAATGCTTTGCAAAAATGGTTTCAGAATTACGCCATGGTCGGTAAAAAAAGCTGCGATTTGTTCCGCTGGCGTTACATCAAACGCCGGGTTCCAGGCAGCTATGCCCTGTGGGGCAATTCGCAGCCCTTTGATGGAAAATATTTCTTCTATCGGCCGTTCTTCAATGGGAATCTGGCGCCCATTTTCAATGGAGAAATCAAATGTGGAGTAGGGGGCTGCAATATAAAACGGTATCTTGAAGTGTTTGGCAAGAATTGCCAGTCCGAGGGTGCCGATTTTGTTGGCCGTATCGCCATTGGCTGCAATACGGTCTGCTCCCACAATTACACATTGAATCTTTTTCTCATTCATCAACGCCGCGGCCATATTG
>MTOL01000126.1 GCA_002011685.1 Deferribacteres bacterium JdFR-76 | reverse complement strand
GCTGCCACAAGCGGATACTGGCTGGTTTGCTCTGGCCGCAGCCACACAGCAGGGCGATGGCCGTACCTGGCTGGTGGCGGCTTCCAGGGAGCAGATTCTCCTCGTTGACACCAATGAACCTGATAAGCAGATTCCCATTTTGCCTTCTCCACCTGTGCTGGGTCCGCCGGCGCTTGCTGACCTGAACTTCGACGGCCAGCTCGACGTGGTGTTCATTACGGCAAATCGGGTCGAAGCCTATCAGCGGAATGGCGTCCGTTGCGAAGGATTTCCGGTTTCCTTGAAAACGCCTCTTTCGGAAGAAGTTTTCCCGTACGCTTCCCCCGTTGTGCTCCGCTACGAAAAAGAAAACCGGATCTGTGTCCGCGATGGTGCGGGACAGATCCTCATTCTTGACGGTACAGGCCAGCGCATCGACTCCTTTTATCTGGCAGCGGGATCGGGCTCAGCCGTCCCCCTGCTGGCCGCCGATACTTTTTCTGGAAACATCCCTGTAATTCTGGCTCCCTCTGCTGATGGATTTCTCTGGGCCCTAAAGCTACCTGCCCAGGGATGGCAGCCCAACGCGTCCTGGCTATACCCTGGAAAAGATGCTTCCTCAAGCAAGTTTCTGACCCTGCCGCAGGCATCGCAGCACACAGCTGCTGGCTCTCTGATGCCCTTCGCCTACAACTATCCCAATCCCACCCGTGGAACCCGGACCGCCTTCCGATTTTACCTCCGCGAAGATGCCCGGATCACTATCACCATTTACGATATGTCAGGCGAAAAAGTGGATGAGATCCGAGGACAGGGATTGGGCGGTATGGAAAACGAACTGGAATGGAATGCAACCCGTGTTTCTGATGGCGTATACCTGGCCCGGATCGAAGCAAAAAACGGCACGGACCGGTCGGTGAAGATTGTTAAAGTAGCGGTTATCCGGTAAAATGATTGGGAAACGCATGAAACGGTTCTGTATTCTGCTGGCGGTTCTGCTGATTCCCGCCAGCTACCCCTTACGGGCCCAGCCCGAGGCATACAATCACCCTGAACTGGAATGGTACACCATCCGGACCAAACATTTTCAGATTCACTACCACAAAGGTGCGGAACGAACGGCAGCGGAAATCGCCCGCATCGCCGAAAAAATCTACGGTCCCATTACCGATTTGTACAAAGTGGACGATCCAGGCCCCTTTCACTTTATCGTCCGCGATCATGACGACTATTCCAATGGTGTCACCTATCCTTATGACGAAAAAATTGAAATCTGGGCCTCGCCCATGGACTTTGACCTGCGCGGGACCCACCCCTGGCTGTGGAACGTGGTAACCCACGAATTCACTCACCTCATTTCGCTAAAAAAGGCAAAACGCTTCGGTAGCCGCATTCCGGGCCTCTTTCTCCAATATATGGGATATGAAAAGGAAAAGCGTCCGGATGTACTGTACGGATTTCCCAACCGCATTGTCTCTGTGCCGTTCGCAGGAATGGTTATCCCTCACTGGTTTTCCGAAGGAATAGCACAGTTCCAAGCACCGGACGAAGCCTACGATTTTTGGGACAGCCACCGCGACATGATTCTCCGCATGGCAGTGCTGAATGACAGAATGCTGAGTTACAACGATATGTGCGTCTTTGGCCACAACAGCCTGGGCAACGAAATGGTGTACAACTCCGGCTTTTCCCTGGTGAATTACATCGCCAAATTCTACGGCTACAGCAACCTGCTGATGCTGGTGCGGGCAATGGACACCCCGTTCCGTCAGAGCTTCTCTGGAGCCGTCCGGGCTGTGCTCGGAAAATCCGACCGTCAGCTTTATAAAGAATGGAAATCGTTTCTAAAAGAGACATATCTGGAAGGAACCCGTGAAATCCGGCCCCATCTGGTGGAGGGGCGGCTTATCGAAAAGAAAGGATTCGGCAATTTTTATCCGGTCTGGTCGCCAAACGGACGGTACGTGGCCTACCTCAGCAACCAGGGGGAAGACTACCTCGGAAGGTACGTGTTGATCCTTTACGACACAAAAAAACAAAAGAAAAAAACGCTGCGGTCCGGTGTTACAGGCAGCATCGATTTTTCGCCAGATGGAAAGGAAATCGTCTATGCCAAGCGCGTACGCGCCAACCGTTATGGCTCCAAATACCTGGATCTCTATATCTACAATATTCCGCGGAAAAAAGAAAAACGGCTCACCAAAGGCGCAAGGGCCAGAAATCCCGCCTGGTCGCCTGATGGCCGCAAGATTGCCTGCATCATCCAGTACGACGGGACAGACAACATTGCACTGGTCGATTTGAAAAAACGGAGGGTAGATTATCTTACACAATTTTCATCCGGGGAGCAGATTTTTCACCTCGACTGGTCCCCCGACGGACGCTATCTGGTATTTGACATTTCGGTTGCACGTCACGGTCGGGACCTGGCACTCTTTGACATCAAAAGAAAAAAATGGCGCTACCTGCTGCGCAATGCCGGCGATACACGGCATCCGGTATTTGGTTCCTCATCCCGGACCATCTACTTCAGCTGGGACAAAACCGGCATTTTCAACATCTACCGGATGAACCTGAAAACACAAAAGGCTGTTCCGCTCACCACGGTGCTGGGTGGCGCATTTATGCCCCATTACCACAAAAAAGGCGGGCTCGTGTTCAGCCTGTACACCGAAGATGGGTACAAAATTTCCGTGCTAAACAAACCGGCTCCACAGCCGGAACGGCAATACCGTGCAAGGATCCACCTTCCCCGGACCGAGGCAGTGGCCAATATTCCGGATCCGAAATCAGGCAACAACGGTTCTGGCAAAGGGGCCGTTCCCTACCGCCAGGTGTACGGCCCCGTCAATTTTCTTCCGCGCCTGCTGATCGATTACGGAACTGTTAAGCTGGGGACTTATGTTTACAGCAGTGAAATTTTGAACAAATACTCCTTTGTGGCCGGATTTGCCATGAACCGCCAGTGGGATATGGACATCTACGCCCTGGTAGAATACCGTCAGTTCTACCCCACCTTCTTTCTGGAAATTTACGACCAGGTCCGTCACACAGAAGTAGGCGAGGACAAATTCCGCTATAACCTGATGGAAGTGGATGTAGGAGCCCAGATTCAATGGAACGATGCCAACCGCTTCCGGATCATGTACGTCCTCAGCCGCTACGCGGGCCGGATTACCACCAAAGTATCCGGTCAGGAGATCAAATTTGGCTACACTTACCTTATCGGTTCCAGAGGCTCTCTGGAGTGGACCCACACAGCAGTGCGGCCTTCGGTTCACCGGGACATTAGCCCGGACGGTGGAAGGCAGATCTTCCTGCGTTACGATTATCAGTACAACAAATTTCTAGACGGTTTCACCGTAAATTCCACCTACGGTACCATCCAGGAAGTATACAAACCGTACCGTTACCACCAGGTTTCTCTGGACTGGCGGGAATATTTGGGGCTACCGTGGCGGCATACGCTAACCTGGCACGCCCAGGCCGGATACATTGACAGAAAAATAGATAGCTTTTTCAATTTTTTCGCCGGCGGGCTGGTGGGACTGAAGGGCTACCCGTTCTACAGCATCGAGGGGCGCAAGCTGCTTAACCTGAGCTTAATCTACCGTTTCCCCCTGTGGAAAGACATTGGTTTTCAGTTTGGCCCGTTTCACCTGGACAAACTGTACGCGGGGCTGTACTATCAGGCCGGCGATGCATGGAACGAAGGGAATCTGCAATGGAAAAAAATGAAGAAAGACGCCGGCGTCCAGCTGCGGATGGACCTGTTCATGTTTTACAGCTTCCCGGTACGCATGTTTTTTGACGCCGCGTATGGTTTCAACACATTTATGAACCGCGGACAAATCTACGGGAAAGAATGGCGTTTCTATTTTGGATTTGCGTTCGGATATCTGGACTGAAAGCGGCGGTTTTGCCCCGGGAAAACGCACGCGGTCAAAACGCTGGGGATCCTAATCCAGCAGCGTCCCCGGAGCTGGTAAACGAATTTCAATTTTGCAATTCGCATGCGGAATCATTTGATTTTTCCCTTTCTTGCACCGAAAATTAAAATGTCGTCGGTAAACGGGTGCAAAAGATTATGAAAGGCTATTTTTTCACATTCGGAATATTTTGGGTTTTGCTGGTTCTTTTGGCAGGCCCGCTGCCGCTCCTTGCAGGTGAAAATCCTGCCAACCCCGCAGCTCCATTCCAGTGGAGCAAACACGCGGAATTTTTTGGTCACCTGGTTCCTGAAGTTCCGGATGTGCAATTTTCCGCTCCCGTATTTCAGCGGGCAACGGCAAAAAGCAGCACCGGAAAGAAATCTCCTACCACAGCAGTTCTTCTTTCCCTTGTCTTGCCGGGAGCTGGCGAATTTTACGCCAAAAGCTGGATCCGCGGTGCTTTGATGCTGGCCATAGAAGGTGCCGCCTGGTATTCGTATGTCACCCATAAGAAAAAAGGAGAAGATTGGGAGCGAAAGTACATCGAATACGCGGACAGATACTGGAGCCGGGAGAAATGGGAACAGTGGTGGAACTCTCTTTCACCGGAAGATCAGGAAATTTATGCTCACCATGAACTACCTGACAAAAAGACCCAACAGTATTACGAAATGATTGGCAAGTATCAGAAATTCAATGCCGGCTGGGAAGATGTTAACTGGATTCCCGGGCTGGTGGAAACGGACACCTCAAAACGCAGCCTGTTTTATATGGAGCTGCGTGCCAACAGCAACAGCGAACTGAAACTGGCCAGCTATGCCACTGCTGTGGTTCTGCTGAATCACATTCTCAGCGCTTTCGATGCGGCCTTGGCCGTCCGTTCCTTCAACAGCAGAGTGAAACCGAAAGTACGGGTAAAATACGTGGAAATTGACCACCGTCCGGCTGTCATGGGCAGCCTGCAGTTCAGTTTTTAGGCCGCAGCGGGATCGTCGCTGCGGATCATCACCTTTACTAGAGAGGGAGGGCATCTTGAAACACCGCATTACCGCCGCCACGGTACTGTTGATGTTCTTTTCCATTTCCGCCAGCGCACAAGATTCTCTAAAACATCCTCTTCTCCTGCCCGGTACCGGGATGGCTTTCTCCATCCAGACCAAAAGCGATCAGCCATCCCAGGAGGCTGCTTCACAAACCAGCCAAACAGGGAGCGCTTTTCTGAAGTCTCTTATTCTTCCCGGCTGGGGCGAATGGTCAGTGGGGCATAAAACCCGGGCCCGCTGGTTCTGGATCGGCGAAGGTACCCTTTGGGCGCTCTACGCCGCATTCCGCGTGTATGGCGGCTGGAAGCGCTCCGATTACATTCGCTACGCCCGGATGCATGCGGGCATTAACTCCGCAAAAAAGGAAAAGTCTTACTACTTCCACGTGAGCAACTATCGGGATATTTACGAATACAACGAAGAGATGCGGCGGTTCCGCCGCTACGATGATGTTTACCCGGTGGACGCTGACCATTTCTGGCAGTGGGAAAGTGAAGCGGCCCGGAAGCGGTTTGACCGCATGCGGCTAAACAGCGAACTGGCCTTCCGCAACAGTACCCTGGTCATTGCCGGTCTTCTCGTCAATCATCTGGTTAGCGCCATCGACGCTGCCTGGCTCAGCCGCCACAACCATTTGAAAAACGTATCTTTCAGGATCCAGCCAGCTGATCCCCCTTCCGCGATTTCGGCCCTGGTTCTGAACATCCGGCTCCGCTGGTGAAAATAGCTGGAGGAGAAAATGGCAAAGGTCCTGATTACGGGCGGAAGCAGCTTCTTAGGCGGATATCTCGTCAAGCAGTTCCATAGAAATCACACAGTGCTGGCCACATATTGCCAGAACCGGCCAGATGCAAATCTTCCGGATGTGCTCTGGCATCCCATGGATCTCACCCAGGAACGGCAGATTCGGGAAGTGGTTTCATCGTTTGGACCGGACCTGATCCTGCACAATGCAGCCATGACCAATGTGGACCAGTGTGAAACCCAGCCCGAAGAAGCTACCCGCCTTAACGTACATGGAACGGAAATCCTGGTGCGGGAGGCCCGGCGTACAGGCGCCAAGGTTATTTACATTTCAACAGATCTGGTGTTCGACGGAGAACATCCCCCATACGCAGAAGAGGCACAACCAAATCCGCTGAGTCACTACGGCCGCACAAAAGCAGAAGCAGAGCATATCGTGCTGAAGGCAAGTCAGGAAAACCTGGTGGTACGACCGGCAATCATTTACGGTCCCCCCGTTCTGTTAGGCACTTCGTTCTCCGAATGGATGCGCCATACCTGGCAAAAAGGACAGGTGACTCCCCTTTTTGAAGACCAGTACCGCACCCCCATATTCGCAGGGAATCTGGCCGAAGCAATCGAAGAAGCGGTTCGCAAAAACCTGTGCGGCATCCTCCATCTGGGGGGTGCGGACCGTGTGAGCCGGTATGAATTCGGTCTGTACCTTGCGGGCGTTCTGAACGTTGCCCCCAAACTTCTGAAGCGCTTCTCTTTCCGGAGAGCAGATTTCACAGGGCGGAGGCCCGCTGATGTGTCGCTGGATATCGGGCGGGCCAGAGCTGTGCTCTCCACTCCGCTGCTCGGGTACCGCGAAGGAATCAAGCAGGCCTACAGGGCCTTCGCTCCGTAGCTATTCTTCTTTTCCCTATTTTTGCAAGCAAAGAAGCCAGTGGCCTTTTTGCCGTATGGATTTCCGCAGTCCGTCAGAATTGGGGCAATATTCTTGCACCAGCTGCCAGAATTCCCGCGAATGATTGGGATACCGCCGGTGAGCCAGCTCGTGAACGATCACCCAGTCTGCTTCATCCGGAGGCAGCCAAAGAATACGGAAGTTGAAGTTCAAAATTCCCCGGTCGGAACAGCTCCCCCAGCGGGACCGCTGGTTTTTCACCCGTATTGCGCGGTAAGAAAGCCCCATTTTTCCGGCCCAATACGCTACCCTCCTCTCCAAGAATTCCCTGGCTTGTTGGCGGTACCACTCCTTCAACGCCCCCTCCAACCGATCGCCATCCGGGATCCACAGAAAAAGCCGATCTCCAGATAGGTGCCATCGCAGCTTCTTTTCGCCCCCATTTACTGCGGACACCTGTAGCTGTCTTCCCAGAAAAGGTATTTTCTTTGAATGCTTCAAATCCAGCGGTGGCCTGTTCCGTTTCTGAAGTTCCAGCCGCCGTTCGATCCAGCGGCGGTGCCTGTGAACAAAATCCAGAATCTGCCTCTGCGAAAAGAGCGGGCTGGCAGATACTTGAATTCTGCCATCCTCTAGCACCCGGAGCCGGAGGTTTCGCATCCGCTGCTTCCACACGATGCGAAGCTCCAGACGTCTCTTCCCAATGTGCAGTTCCAAAACCCGATCCCGCCTTTTCACTTCCCACTCCGCTTTTCTTATTAATACCGCCGGTCCGGCTTTACAGAAGGAGCCACAAAAATTGCCC
>MTOL01000476.1 GCA_002011685.1 Deferribacteres bacterium JdFR-76 | reverse complement strand
GGAGGGGCAAATCCATAAAAGCAAATTCCCCCCGCTCACGGCGCCGCAGAAAATCGTGATGAATCTGCGTGGTGCGAACCTGAAAGCTAGTGATCTGATATTCAGACAGGCCGTGAGGTTTGGGCAAATTGTCGGCCATCATGTTGGAATAGTCCAGACGGACTCGCAGTGCCTCCTTTTCCATAAAGGTGTTCTCCCCTGTTTGGTTCGGCAATTGGAGTTTTGAAAATCTACAAAAAATCTGCCTGCCATGCAACAGGTATACAAACTGGCTATTCAAAACAGAAAGCTTCCCCAAAAAAGCCGAAAAATGGAACATATTGAGGGATGGAATTAAGCTATTTCGGGCAGCGAAAACAGAGGTTTGGTGCCTGCGTGTTACATCCAAAAACCGGGCGCACCCATCCTGCGCTCGTGGGCACGCCCGGTCCCGGTGCCGGCCACGCGGCAGAACTACTTCAGCAGTAACATTTTCCGGGTCATAACCCGGCTTCCCGCTTTCATCTGTATAAAATAGACCCCCGTCGGAGCCACATTCCCTCTACCATCCGTACCATTCCACCGGACGGTGTACCGGCCTGCTGCCATCTTGCGATTTACCAGCGTAGCTACTTCCTGCCCTAGCAGATTAAGTACTTGGATGGTAACCTGCGCAGGTTCTGGCAACTCATAATGAATGACCGTGGATAGATTGAAAGGATTTGGATAGTTCTGGCTCAGGGCATAGCGGTCAGGCAGGGTGGCTTTTTCTTCCGCAACGCCTGTTGGCAGTATCCGGTTTGTAATATCGAAGCCGTAGAGACGGCTCTGGTACTGGCCATCCAGCAGGCCGCCCAGAATGACCTTCCCTTCTATCACCTGATCGCTCAGAAAGAGATCTTCGATCACATTCCACCGGTCACACTGAACGAAGTCAAGAAGGTTCCACATAGCAATGAGTTCCCCCGTGTCCATGTGAATCTGGTAGATAATTCGTGGCGATTCTTTATCTGGCCCCGTTCCTATCATCCAGAGGTAAGGGCCACCTTCGCCCTGACGGTCAATAACAAAGGAAGAAATTCCCATAAATTCTTCCTTCAGAATAGGATTCAGCTGGGATGGCCGGAGGGTTTTCAGCAGATTTCCATTGTAGTCGAACAGGCCCAACCAGCCCAGGCCGTCACTCAGCCACAGGCCTCCTTCNCCACCATTTGCGGCAGAATCGTAAAAAATGGATCCAGTGTAAAAACGATACGGATCATTCAGATAGATAGAATCAACGATCGCTTTAGAGGCCACATCGATTTTGAATACCCAGTTGAACCGGCCCATCGACACGCCGTAGATGTATTTCTGGCCGTCGTAAGTTAATGAGGTAAAATATCTTACGGGAAGCGAAAACTGCTCCAGCAGCTGTCCGTCTGCTGCAATGCGGTAAAAGATATTGGCATTCCAGCGCGATATCCAGAAACAGGAATCAACCCAGGTCACGCCCCCGTTCCAGTTGCACTTGGCTAAATCGGCGATATCCATGTTGAACGCAAGTGGATAAGATTGCTCTTTATCATAAACGTACACGTGCAGTTTGCCAAACACTGTTGGATCACTGCCGGAGCGGATCCGCAACAAACCGGAAGGTGTTTTCATATCCGGAGCAGTCCACTGGCAGGAATCCGCCGCAATGGGACCGGCAACCGTTTTCCAGTTCTTCCCGCCGTCTGCGGAAAAATCCAGGTAGAAATCCTGCACCCCAAAGCTATTCCACCGCAACGTGATGGTGGATCTCGCATTCAGGCCAAAATGGTTGCTTGGCGAAACAAAATAGATGAAGGCAGCGGGTTTCAAGGAAACATCAAACGAAATGATTTCCCCCGCGCTGCCAATATTGAAAACATTCAGGCCCCCGGGACTGCCATCCTGGAGAAAACTGCGCGGATCGGTTCCGTCGTTTATAACTGTCCGTCCGGATTCTTTGCTAAAATATGCGTGATTGGTTTCTCCACACTGGGTTAAAGTACCTCCCGGACGGTATACATACACCTCATCGGGCGGTCCCCCACCATTTCCACGGAGGCCGTTGGTGGTGTCAATCCGGTAGAAAATCAGTCCCGATCCGGGAATCCCATTGTATTCAAACACGCCAACATTTCGCCGGTATTCCACCACAAAAAACTGCTTATCCGAGAACGGCGACGGGATACTGTAACAATTGTTGGCGGGAGATTGCAGCGGGTTCAGGGTATAGGTGCCATCCTGCGTAATCTCCGGAATTCTGTCAATCCACCCAGCGTATTTATACCGCATGTAGGCCGAAAGATACGGCGGCCCTGGGTAAGCGGTCGCCATTACATCCCATTCTCCCACGGGCGAAATCTCTTTGTTCTCGTAGCGGTAAAGATCTGGAAGGCCAATGGGGTGAAGTATCTCATGGGCAACGGTCCCAGTGTGCACCCCAATTTGGGCGAACTTCTGCACAAGAAAGATATAATGGCCCAGTTTCTTTCCGTGAATCGAAATATTCAGGGTGTCGCTCAACCTTCCGGCATGCGGCCACAACAGGCCTCCCCACGACGTCTGCTTACCACAGGCGATGATGGTGATCAAATCCACATACCCATCATCATTGATATCAATATTGAGATCCGGCGGAACCTGACTTTGAATCTCCTTGACCGCATGAACGATGATCTGTTCTTCTGCTTTGTAGCGCTCGGGCGTCTGCGAAGGGTCCGGTCCCTCCCAGCGGGAACGAAAACTGGCATAGTACCCGTAGGTCATAGGATCCTGCACGGAGGCCACCTTTCCATCCTGCGATTGAGGATAAAAAGTGGAACGGACGGTAAACTTGCCGTAAGATATTTCTTTGAAATACCGATATACAGACCCTGCCGTCCCGGATGTGTCGTTAAAAATCGCCTCATACTTCGAAATCGGCTCGTCAAATCCGCTCTGATCCTGGAAATGAACAAAGATGACCAGATTGTTCACTTCACCCTGACGAGGAGCGTGAAATGCTCCCATCTTTTGCAACCTTCTTCTTGCCAGCCGTCGGTGGTGGTAGAGCCATTCCATGGGTGGCAGAGTCCATTTTTCCAGAGGAACAGCTTGCGGGTCTGTCCGGCCAACTACATACTCTGATGGGACAATCCGGTCCCCCTCGCGAATGGCATACACATAAAATCCCGTCCGCTTATCACGAAGGATGGTGTATCCAGCTCCGTCATGGTACCAGCTGAAATATTCATCCCCGGAAAGGAAACAGTGGACCACCCGGCCGTCGGGCTGCTTCAGCTCAACGGGAAGAAAGCGGAAAGGAGCTGCCCACGCGGCCGCGGTAAAAATCCCAAAAAGGACCGTCAGCCAAAAACACCCGACCAACTTTTTTGCGCGCCCCATTTTTCCTCCTGTTTGCTGATTGAGAATGAGCACATTTTCTACCTTTAAGACTGTCGAATAATTGCGGAGATGGTTGCGCAAAAAATCCGGCAAAAAAAGGTGGGAATAGCAAGAAAGCACTTCTTCAAAAACAGCGATTCATCGGCACCATTCGACCGGCGTCCCGGAAGCGCCGATTGACTCGTAGCCAATCAGCCAACGAACATCGGTGTTGCACCAGGTCAGGGGAAAAATAAAAAAACCCGGCCAGGAACAGCCGGGTTCTTTCTCTGCGATATTCTTTTATAAACGCGTTTCCTACACTTTTTCGATCTCCCCTGCCCGGTTGGCATCCACCACTTTGCGGCCGATTTCCACGAATTCCAGCTGGTCGCCTTTCTTGCGAACCTGGATGTGGCTGCCGTCCTGAAAGGTTCCTTTCAGCAGTTCCTCTGCCAGCGGATCTTCCAGATACTTCTGAATGGTCCGTTTCAGCGGCCGGGCACCGAAAACTGGATCGAAACCCTTTTCCACCAGAAGTTCCCGGGCGCCCTCGGTAAGCGAAATTTCGATATCCCGATCTTCCAGCCGCTTCACCAAATCCTGCAGCACGATATCCACAATTTTCATCATATCCTTCTTCTTCAGCGGGTGGAAAACCACGATCTCATCCAGTCGGTTGAGGAACTCCGGATTGAAGACCTTCCGGACCTCCTCCATGATCTTCTCGCTCATAAACTTGTATTCGCTGCTTTCATCCTCTTTGGCAAAACCAAACTTGCCGCCCTTTTTGATATTCCGAACACCGATGTTAGACGTCATAATCAGGATGGTGTTTTTGAAATCCACCTTACGGCCCAGCCCGTCCGTCAGGTGACCTTCATCCAGAATCTGCAGTAGAATATTAAACACATCCGGGTGTGCTTTTTCGATTTCATCAAAAAGGACTACCGAATAGGGATGGCGGCGGACTTTTTCGGTCAGTTGCCCACCTTCTTCGTAGCCCACGTATCCCGGCGGTGCACCGGTCAGTCGGGATACCGCAAACTTTTCCATAAACTCCGACATGTCAAAGCGGATCAGGGCGTTCGGATCCTCAAACAGGTATTCGGCCAGCACTTTAGCCAGGTGGGTCTTTCCAACACCCGTTGGGCCAAGGAACATAAAAGAACCGATGGGCCGCTGCGGATCTTTCAACCCCGCTCGTGTCCGCTGGATGGCTTTACACAGGATCTTGATCGCTTCATCCTGGCCCACCACCCGCTTCTTGAGCTGCTCTTCCATTTCCAGAAGCCGTTCCGACTCGGTTTTCTGCACCCGCGATACCGGGATACCCGTCATCATCGAAACCACCTGGGCCACGTGCTCCACCTCTACGGTACCGACAACCTCATCTTCGGCTTCCTGCCATTTCCGCTTGGCAGCTTCCAGCTGCTGGTTCAGTTTTTTCTCCAGATCCCGCAGTTCGGCCGCCTTTTCAAATGCCTGCTGTTTAATTACCTCTTCTTTTTGCTTGCGGACTTCCTTGATTTTCTCCTCCAGCACCAGGATCTCTTTCGGCACCACCACATTGGCCAGGTGCACCATAGATCCGGCCTCATCCATCACATCGATGGCTTTATCCGGCAGATAGCGGTCGGTGATGTAGCGGTCAGCCAGCTTCACACAGGCAATCAGCGCTTCATCGGTGTATTTCACGCGGTGGTGCTTTTCATACTTCTCCCGCAAGCCTTTGAGGATCTCGATGGTTTCCTCCACACTGGGCGGATCCACAATAATTTTCTGGAATCGCCGCTCCAGCGCGCCGTCCTTTTCGATGTACTGGCGGTATTCATCCAGCGTTGTAGCACCGATGCACTGGATTTCTCCTCGGGCAAGAGCCGGCTTGAACATATTGGATGCATCCAGAGAACCGGAGGCGCCACCAGCCCCCACAATGGTGTGCAGCTCGTCAATAAAGAGAATGACGTCTTTTGCTTTTTCCAGCTCGTTCAGAATGGCTTTCATGCGTTCTTCAAACTGGCCGCGGTATTTGGTTCCAGCAACAATGGCGCCCAGATCCAGCGTTACCACCCGCTTGTTGTGCAGAACCCGCGGCACTTTCTTCTGCACAATCCGGATGGCCAGTCCCTCTGCAATGGCTGTTTTGCCCACTCCCGGCTCGCCAATCAGCACGGGATTATTCTTTTTTCGGCGGCTGAGGATCTGAGCCACGCGCTGAATCTCTTTTTCCCGCCCGATGATCGGATCCAGCTGATCCTTCATGGCCAGCTCAGTGAGATCTCTACCAAAATGGTCCAGAGCTGGCGTTTTGGTCTTTTTCGTCGTTTCCTCATGCATCGTCGGTGTTCCCTTTATGATATTGTCCAGTTCCTGCCGAATCGTTTCGTAATTTACTCCAAAACTCATCAAAATCTGGGCCGCTACTCCGTCTCGTTCTTTGGCCAGGGCCAGCAACAGGTGTTCGGTTCCGATGATATCCGATTTGTAGCGGTCTGCCTCCATGTAGGACATCTTCAGCACCTTTTCCGCCCGCTTGGTAAACGGGATATTGCCAATGGTTGCCGTTTCGCCCGTGGAACGGACCGTGTCTTCAATGGCCTTACGGAGTTCGTCCAGATCCAAACCGATGTTCTTCAGGATTTCTGCCGCAATCCCCTCTCCCTCGCGGAGCAATCCCAGCAGCAGGTGCTCCGTACCGATGTAGTCATGCCCCAGGCGCATCGCCTCTTCGCGGGCGAATTGAATCACCATTTGGACGCGGCTTGAAAAATTATTTCTCATTGTAAACCCCAATAATCCTCGTTATCCAATTCCCAATTGAGCCCGAACGAATTCGGCGCGATAAATATCACGGTCCGCTGCGGGCATTTCTTTTCCCAGATGCAGCTGCAGGTGTGCAGGCTGAACCCAGACCAGCAACCGCCGCAATGTTCCCTCATCGATGTCCTGGATGATCCCAATGTGTATCCCAAGCATCAAGTTGGAAAAATGTTCAATGAACTCGCGTGAGCTAATTTTCCTGGCCCGTTCTAGGATCCCCAGCGAACGGAAGATCCGATCTTCAACGTCTATTGGGCGTTTTTCCAGAAGCTCCGCGCGCGCTTCTCTTTCTTTATCGACAATCTCCTGAGCGATCTTTAAGAGGTCCTCAAGAAGCCGGTATTCGGTCCAACCCAGAGTGAGCCGGTTTGAGATCTGAAATATGTTGCCTACCACGTCACTTCCTTCACCATAAAAGCCCCGCACGGCTATGCCTGATGGAGGCTGCTGGGAAAGCACCTCTTTGATGCGTCCCGTTGCATCCAGCGCCGGAAGATGTACCAGCACGGAAACCCGCATGCCAGTACCCGTATTGGTCGGACAGGCCGTGAGGTACCCGAATTCGAACTGATAGGCCACATCCAGACGCTGGCGCAACCGGACATCCGTATCGTGAAGTTCGTCCCAGAGCAGTTCCAGATCCAGCCCGGAATCGATAATCTGCATGCGAATATGATCTTCCTCATTCACCATGAGCGAAAACCGGCCCCGTTTATCAAATGCCACAGCCCTATGGTCCGTCGACTGGGCAAACTCCGGGCTGATCAGCCGGCGCTCCAGCAATAACTGGCGATCTTCCGCCGACAGATTCCGGTTCCGGACAAAATTTTCTCCGGGAACAACCTGCAGGCTCAATACGGCCTCTTCCAACTTCGTCACGACCTCATCCATTTTTTCCGCCCTGGCATGGTGCGGAAACGGATAACCGTTCAAATTTCTTGCCAGCCGCACCCGGCTCGCCAGGACCACATCGGATTCCGGCCCTTCTTCAATCCACGGCACCGGCTGTTCCCAGAAATGCTCAAGAAATCCCATTGTAAAGAACAATTTTCATTTCAAATTCCGATTAAATGTAAACCAATTTTAACATGGTTGCAACTAAAAAACCCTCTATTTTACCGGAATTTCCGTTGAAATACGACATCTGTAATATCCACAACTCATTTATTATCAACAGGATAAGAATTCAATCCCTTCCAGCAGGACGCTATCCACTTCC
>MTOL01000367.1 GCA_002011685.1 Deferribacteres bacterium JdFR-76 | reverse complement strand
CTATTCTCCACGCCATAGCGGCCAAANCCGATGATGGCACTCCCTGCTGCGACTGGATTGGTCCGGGCGGTTCAGGTCATTTCGTCAAAATGGTGCATAATGGTATCGAGTACAGCGACATGCAGCTCATCTGCGAAGCCTACTTTCTGATGCACCGCCTGCTGAAGCTATCTCCCGACGAAATGAGCAACATCTTTCAAGAATGGAATCAGGGTGAACTGAATAGTTACCTCATCGAAATTACGGCCCGCATTCTCCGTAAAGAAGATCCCGAAACCGGAAAACCGGTGGTGGATGTCATCCTGGACACGGCAGGCCAGAAAGGAACCGGCAAATGGACCAGCCAGGTAGCCCTTGACCTGGGGACCCCTGCCGCTACCATAGCCGAAGCGGTTTTTGCCCGGTTTCTCAGCGCTCTGAAAGACGAACGCCTGTTTGCAGCTCGGATCCTTCAGGGACCTGGCTCGACCCGTGCATCGGACCCGCAGGAGTTTGCGAAAAAAATCCGCAATGCCCTGTACGCTTCAAAAATTTGCTGCTACGCCCAGGGTTTTCAGATCCTGAGGGATGCCGCCCGTCAGTATGGGTGGCCATTGCAGCTCGGGAAAATTGCCTCCATCTGGAGGGCAGGCTGTATCATCCGGGCCCGGTTCTTGAACCGCATTATGGAAGCCTACGATCAGGAAACCGAGCTTCCCAATTTGCTCCTGTCGCGCTTTTTCCGGGAAGCCATCGCCCAGAACCAAGCCGACTGGCGGGATGTTGTGGCAACTGCGGTAAAAGCGGGCGTGCCCGTCCCGGCCTTCAGCAGCGCCCTCGCCTACTACGATAGCTACCGCACAGAGCGGTTGCCCGCCAACCTGCTGCAGGCCCAGCGGGACTTTTTCGGCGCCCACCGGTACGAACGCACCGACCGTCCAAGAGGCCAGTTCTTCCACACAGATTGGACAGACTGAACCCGTTTGCGCCGATTTTAGAATTCCTACCCCCCGTTTGCACTGCCTCCGGGGATTCTGTCTCTCACCTTTTCTCTTGAATCATCCCGGAAAAATGCGTACCTACTCCTTACCAAATGAAATTGCGAGGAGAAGCCCCATGAATAGGTTTTCACACCCAAAGTGCCGGGTGGCGGCAGTGTGTTTCGCTTTGATTGTTTGCAGTTCGTTCACTTACACGTTTAGCCAAACCAGCCCTCATCCGGACGAAATCATATTTCTTGAAATTGCGGAATCGGTTCCAGTGGAAACGGATCTCGGCTTACCGGAAACCCGGCCCACATTTGCCGTCTGGCGCTCCATGTTTGAATCGGCCCGGGACTCCATTCTGATGGAGTTCTTCTACATTTCGCCCAAAAAGGGCGAATTGCTGGACACTTTGCTGCATCTCCTGCGGAAAAAAGCCGGCCAGGGCGTCCGGGTCAAAATTTTGGTGGATGGGCGCATGGCAGAAACATATCCAAAAGCCCTGGAGGATTTAGACCGTGTCGCTGGCATCGAAGTGAGGCGGATTTCGGTTTTCAATCAGATGGGTGGCGTGATGCATGCCAAATATTTCATCATTGATGACCGTGAGGTCTTTATTGGCAGCCAGAATTTTGACTGGCGGGCGCTGAAACACATCCACGAAGCCGGCGTGCGGATTGCCAACCGGCAGCTGGCCCTGCAAACAGCCCGACTGTTTCACATCGATTGGCATCTGGCCAGCGCTGCAGACACAGCCAACCTGGCACAGTTCCTTTCCTCTTGGCCCTTTGATTTTCGTCCCCTCAATCGGAAACACCGCCTCTTTTACCGTACCGCGCAGGACACCGTATGGATCTATCCTGCTTACAGCCCGGTATGGTGTCTGCCTCCAGAATTTGAATGGGATGAAACGGTTTTGCTACATCTCCTGAACAATGCACAGGAGCACGTTCACATTCAGCTGCTCACGTATTCCCCTGCGGATGAGCAGGACTATTACTCCAAACTGGATGGCACTTTGCGCGCCCTCCAAACAAAAGGTGTGAGCATCCGGATTCTGGTTTCCAACTGGAACGCGGATGAACGGCGCTGGCCATACCTTCTCAGCCTGGATTTGTTACCCAACGTGGAGATCCGCTACAGTTCGCTTCCCCCATGGAGCGGCGGTTTTATTCCGTATGCCCGGGTAGAACATTGCAAGTACATGGTCGTGGATGGCAAATGGGTCTGGCTGGGAACCTCAAACTGGGCAAAAGATTATTTTTACCACAGCCGCAACCTCAGCCTGATTTTTCAGGGTGCATCCTTCGCTGCCACCCTGCAACGGATTTTTGAAAAAAGCTGGGAAAGCCCATATGCCCACAAAGCAGACCCCTGCCGACAACCGGAACCACCCCGCATTCGGTAAGGCGAAATGAACCGCTATTCCGGTTCACGTAAAGGCCTAGCGCAAGCGTTTTTCACTTGGAGCGCAGCACCTGCCGGATGGAGGGCAACCACGCGCCCCACCAGATCACCCGGCAGCCAACCCGAAAGGAGAACCTATCTTGCGGAAGCTTTCCCTAGGCAATGTCCCCCACAATGTCCCCCACCCTTCGCCCTGCGCAGACAGCATATGCCCGTCTGCACTTACCTGAGCGTACCTTCCAGCTTCCTTCTTTTCCACTCCCGGTGCAAATTGCCGGATTTCAAAATGGCCGGCATCAGAACCACAATCAGCAAGAAATAAAGCAGTCCCCAGGATACACCCGGCGGACCGGAATGGATAAGAAAAAGGGTGAGAAGGAGGCCGAGAATAATAGGCGGCAGAGTCATCAACCTGTACCGGTTCATCTGCCGCCTGAGTTCTTTATTGCTTAATTTTTGCAGTTCCTCTGCCATGATCGTTTTTCCCTCCTCTACGTCCATGCGAAAACAGGGAAAAAAACTGGGATTGAGAGCTCACACTTTTCTCTGGCTGGAAACGCAGCCGGATTGGCCCTCTTGATTTTGCCTAAAATTACACCCCGGATTCTGCCAGATCAAGAATTTTTTGCGAGCGGGTTTTAAAGGAAGTGATCAGAGAGGGTGGGCAGACCTTTTTTGCATTTGGACACCAAATTTCGGCGTTCTTTTCCCCTCCAAGAACCAGAAGCACCTCCCGGAGGACAAATTTCCCCAGTCTCACACCTGGCCAGGGATCACTCCAAGGTTTCAGAGGGATGTCTCAAAAATTCAAATTTTTTAAACTTTTCTTGCAATCGGGCTTTCAAATTCTTATTTTTAGGATCGCTTGAATAAACGGAAAGGGAAACTCAATGGCAAGGCGTTGCGAGATCTGCGGGAAAGGCCCGATTGTCGGTCACAATGTGAGCCACGCACACAATCTTACAAAACGCCGCTGGCTGCCCAACCTGCAGCGTGTTCGTGTCAAGGTGAATGGCCAAACCAAGCGTATGCGCGTCTGCACAGAGTGCATTCGTTCTGGAAGAATCCAGAAAGCTGCCTGAGCCTTTCAGTTCTCTATACAAGGTGTAAAAGAAAAGCGGATCCGGAGATCCGCTTTTCTTGTTTAGGGAAGGAGGAGAACTCGGACCACATGGCCTTTTTGATATTAATGTATCCCCCTCATTTTCCACACAGACATTCCCCTCTGTAAATTCGGGAAGTCAAAATATGCCCTCTGTTTCTGCCTTTTCACCAGCCTGCTAACGATCTGTGCCATTTCCATTCCGTTTCCGGACGTAGGCCGGAATATCATACACATCCTGCTCTTCTTCATCCACAGGTGTATCGCCGTAAATTTTTGGTTCCTTCCGCTTGAATGTGGGGATATCCAGGATACGCCGGCGGGTGCCTAAAATGTTCTCAAACGGATTGGTTTCCTCCGTCATTCCGGTGTGGGCATGACCATCCAGCCCAGTGGCGATAACCGTGACACGGATTTCATCCTTTATGTTTTCATCCAGAATCGCTCCAAAAATGATGTTGGCATCGGAACCCACAGAATCGTAAATCACCGATGTGGCATTTTTGACGTCTTCCAGAGACAGATCATACCCACCGGTGATATTGATGAGTACCCCTTTGGCGCCTTCAATGGACACATCTTCCAGCAGTGGGCTGGAAATAGCCTGTTTGGCCGCCTCCACTGCACGGTCCGGACCCGAAGCGATTCCCGTACCCATAAGGGCATTCCCCATCTCGGACATCACGGTTTTCACATCTGCAAAGTCCAGGTTAATTAATCCCGGAACTGTAATCAGATCCGAAATTCCCTGGGTAGCATGCAGGAGAATGTCATCAGCAACCCGGAAGGCCTCCAGCAAGCTGGTCCCTTTGGGAACAATGGAAAACAGCCGCTGGTTGGGAATGGTGATGAGGGTGTCTACTTTTTCCCGGAGCTGCATAATTCCCTCGATGGCCCGCTTCATTCGCTTCATTCCCTCAAACTGAAAAGGTTTCGTCACGATAGCCACCGTAAGGGCTCCCAGCTCCCTGGCAATCTCTGCTATCACCGGAGATGCCCCGGTTCCAGTACCTCCCCCCATTCCGGCTGTAATAAATACCAGGTCTGTGTCTTTCAGCGCTGCCTCCACCGATTCACGGTCCTCTTCGATAGCCAGTCGGCCAATTTCCGGATCGGCACCTGCACCCAGCCCTTTTGTTAGTTTTTTGCCAATCTGGATCTTATTTTTCGCCTTGTTCACGTTCAGGGCCTGCAAATCGGTGTTTACGGCGATAAACTCAACGCCCCGCAATCCGGCTTCAATCATCCGGTTCAGCGCATTGCCGCCAGCGCCTCCTACCCCCACTACCTTCATGCGGGCGTTGGCTTCCGTTTCCCTCTCAAATTCGAAAGGTAAGCTCATCTCTCCTCCCTCCCTGTTTATTTCCTGTCCCTCATTGTTTGCGGCTCTGTAGCCCGGAAAAAATGATAGCTGCTGCATAAGAAACTCCTTTCATTTATTGGCAACGGCCTAAAAGAGATCCTTCACCAGCCGTTTCATCCAGTTCAGAATACTCTCGAAGAGGGCGGAATCGTCCTCCGGTTCTTCGTGCATATCTTCCTGGCGGAAACGCATTCCGTAATGGATCAACCCGATCCCGGTAGCATGGATAGGCGACCGGGCCAGCCCAACCAGCCCGCCAAAGCCGTGGGGAATCCCCAATTTAACGGGCATGTCGAAGATCTGCTCTGCCAGCTCCACAATTCCGTCCAGCATGGCACCTCCGCCGGTCAAAACGATGCCGGCACTGAGAAAATCCGCGTAATCCGACCGCTGAATTTCCCTCTTGGCCAGGGTGAGGATTTCTTCCACCCTGGGCTGAATGATAGCGGTCAGGTAGGAACGAGGGACCATTGTGGAAGGACGCCCACCCACGCCCAGCACTTCAATCATCTCATTGCCATCTTCTTTCCGCTCCAGGGCACATCCGTATTTCAGCTTGATCTTTTCCGCCTGTTCCACCGGTGTGCGGAGCCCCTGGGCAATATCGTTGGTTACATTCCGCCCCCCCAGGCCGATCACAGCCGTGTGGCGGATGCTTCCTTCAAAGAAAAGGGCAATGTCGGTGGTGCCGCCGCCAAAATCGATCAGGCCAACACCGATTTCTTTTTCATCCTCGCCCAGAACGGCATAACTGGACGCCAGAGGCTCGAGCACCAATCCTTTTACTTTTAGACCGGCCCGCTGAACACAGCGGTAGATATTTTGCGCTGAGGTTACCGCACCGGTAACGATGTGCACTTCAGCTTCCAGACGCACACCAGAAAATCCAATCGGGTTTTTGATCCCCCCTTGCCCGTCCACAATGTACTCCTGCGGAATAACATGAATAATTTCGCGATCAATAGGCAGGGAGATGGCTTTGGCAGCATCGATGACCCGCCGAACGTCGTCGGGAGTAATCTCCCGGTCCGGGCCGGATACCGCCACCACCCCGCGGCTGTTGATGCTGCGGATGTGATCGCCAGCGATTCCCACATAAACGGCATCAATTTCGCGTCCGGCCATCAGCTCCGCTTCACGCAGCGCCTTCTGGATGGACACCACTGTTTTTTCCAGATTTACCACCACCCCACGGCGCAGCCCCTCTGAGGGCGCCACCCCAACACCAATCACCTGAAAGTTTTGCCGAGGGTCCAGCTCCGCAATAATGACGGCGATCTTGTTCGTCCCGATGTCCAGCCCCGCCACAATTTCCGCCGTGGCAGAGCGCCTCGATGGCTTGCGCTCCTGGCTGGATCCCCGCTGTACCTCTTGGTCCGGATCGCTACGGTGGCCGTTGGATTTATCCACCATCGTAAACAGATCCAGGGTATTGTCGAAATGCGGACGCTTCGTCATAAACCCTCTCCATCCGGTTGGTTAACGACTGTTCGAAAATTTGGCTACCACCTGCTGATCAAAACGCAGATCCACATAACGGGCTCTTCGGCGCCGACGGTCGTTTTCCAGGGCCTTAAGAAACAGAGACGCTTTTCTTGCTCGCGCCAAAAATTCTTCGCGGCCGAAATAAAGCGGCAATTTGGGATTCTTCAAATACACAATAAACCCTTTTTTGAAATCAAAATGGACCTCGGAGACGCGCTGGTACAGCTGGAAATCGGCAATCTGAACGGCTTCCAGCAGCTCCAGGGCCCCGGTAAGCACTTCGCTACGGGCTGCTTCTCCAGGTTTCGCCTCGATATCCCTCAGCCCCGTTAGGACCGGAAGCTCACCTAATGCTTTTGTGTGAAGCACCGGTAAAATAACACCGTCCCGATCAACAGCATAAAGCTTACCCAGAACCAGAAAAGCCACCGGTTTCCGTTCCACCAGCTCCACATGAAGCGTCCCTGGAAACCGTCGTGACACCACCGCACTGGCAATGTAAGGATGGGCTTCCAGCTTCTGCTGAATTCGTTCCAGATCCAGCGCCGTAAGCTGCATTTCTGGATCCAGCTCCATAAGGTCGAGTATGTCTGCCGTCTGCAGCAATCGCGTTCCCACAATTTGTACATTTTGCAGGCGGAACGTGCCGCTCTCAGCCATCCAGTGCCGCATTTTCTGGATCACCACAGCAATGATCACTACCGTGGCGATCCAAACTGAAACCCGGAATATCCTTCTGCCTATCTCTTTACCGCCTTCCATACCTGGCTAAACTCCCTTCNGCCGTCTTCTTCCCAGCCCAGCAGTTCATTTTCAAGCTCCAGATCCACACCAAATTTCTCTTTTACCTTTTTGCGTGCCAGCTGGATCAGTTCAAAAATGTCCCTGGCCGTGGCTTTCTTTTTATTCAAAATAAAGTTCGCATGCTTCCGTGAGATCATTGCACCACCTACCCAGGTTCCCTTGAGGCCGGCCTTTTCGATTAGCGCTCCGGCGTAATGACCCTCAGGCCGTTTGAACACCGAACCGGCCGAAGGATATGAAAGCGGTTGCCTGGCACGCCGCCGTTCAATAATCTCGGCCATGGTTTTACGCAATTTTTCGGGGTCGCCGCGGGACAGCTCAAAAGCGG
>MTOL01000210.1 GCA_002011685.1 Deferribacteres bacterium JdFR-76 | reverse complement strand
GCCCTTCATGGTCCACATCAAATCGGGTGGCATCCCCATCCTGAAGGCTTCCAACAAAATCAAAATTCACACCCGCATTGGTCAACAGGCTATCAAGGTCATCGCGGTATCCTCCCACAGGCACGGACCCCCGCACACCTCTGGTAATCGAGTCTCCCAGCGGCATAATTTTTACAGGTGTCTGCGCCATCAGATCAGAAGAATACAATCCCACAGCCATCACCATAAACACTGCAAAAATGCGCCTGATCATTGTACCCCTCCTATATCTTCTTTCAACTGGTAAACAATGGTCTTGCTGGCAGAATCAATCACAACCGGCCAAAAAAAGATGCGCACTGAGTCGGGTGTCATGAAGTCCCGTAACTCTTTCCGAAAACTGGCCTCCACATCACCATAGAGCAGAAACCGGATGTTTTCTCTCCGCATAAACCGAACAACCGACTCAACGTCCTTCAACGGCGGAAAATATCTGTAGCGCAGGCCGGCCAAAAAGGCAAGATGAGGTTTTCTGGAAAGCAGGATATCGTCTTTCCCTGCCTTTTCCTTCAGTTCCTGGGCAATATGAACCAGGTGAAGCGGTTCAGCACGAATTGTTTCGCGGGCTTTCACAAAATTGATTCTGAAGACATTGGCAAATGTCAGGACAAACAAACCAAAGACCATCCACCTTGACAGGCGGTTTGTATTCCACAATGGTTTCAGACGATCATGAAAGAAAAAGATCCCCACACCAAGTGCCAAAAAGGGTACTGTAATCAGAAAATACCGGGAGTAAAAGTGCACAAGAGCGGCACCCAGATATCCAACCAATGGAAACGCCAATGGGAAGATCGCCCATTTGCTCCCCGCTAGCAAGAGGACAAACAGCCCGACAAAGGACAAATGAGCTGCGGGAAAAGGCAAAAAAGCATCGTACAGATCGCTGATGTATGTCAGAACATTCTTGCCATAATGCAAGATAAAATGGAAAGGCTCATGCCGCAGATACTCGCCGAAACTCGAATACCGCAAATCGACGCGGTTTTCTACGACCGCCATCCGCTGATCCCCGTCGAAACGCCCCCCCGGCCCATAATATTCCCACGCCAGAGCCTGGCTGAGCCCCGGCGACGACACATTTTTTTCTACCGTAGCCAGCCATACTTCCCACGGTAAAATTGGCAGAAAAAAGAAAATCGCATAAACAACGGCATGCCGAATCCGGTTCCATAATTGCTTTTCCCCGTTGAGGATCAATATTCCAAACAGGCCCCCGATGAGGAGCAACAAGCCGTTGTAACGTATGAGCGTCGTAAAACCGGAAAGGACACCCGCAATCGCCAGAAACAAAAAGCGTCTTTTTTGGTCGGTAAAATACTTGAGTAAAACCCATATGGAAAGAATACAAAACGCCGTGAAAACTATGTCAATCGTAGCAATAAATGAATAGGGCAAAAGAATGCTTCCGGTAAAAAGGACTGCCGCCAGGGCTGTCTCACGTCCCAACAGCAACCGGAAGAGAAGAAAAGAGAAGATAAGCGTTATTAGATAAGAAAGGTAACTGAGAAGCTTTGCAGCGGAGAAAACATCGCCAAGCATGGCTGTAACCGGCAAAGCCAACAATGTATATCCCGGACCATGATCCCGTTCCTGCACCGCTTCTCCATTCAGCAAGCGAAGAACGTCGGGCGCGTAAAGGCCATAAAAATCCGTTTCCACTCCGTAGGTGCCGATCTGATGCAATATGGCAAACCGGCCGGCCAAAACGGCATAAAACAGCAGAAGAACGATTACCGTCCGTGTTCCTCTGCTTTTAAGAATATTTTGGCTTTCCGTCATCATCATTCAATACAAATTCCCGAAAAGGCAAAAATCGGAACTTTTTTAATAGCGTAACCAGTTTCGCCTCGCAGCGATCAATTCTTGAATATTGAATGAACCGATCATTCCATGGCAATTTCAATCTTGGAATCCCGTCATCTATTTCCCACGGATGCAAATATAATACCACAGGACAAGCATACCTTTTGGAAAAAAGCCTAATCAAAGCTTCAATTACATTCAATGGCAATATTCGCAAAAAGAAGCCTCCGGAAAACGGAATCCTGAATTTTTTATACAATCCATATACAGAAGGGGGCCATTCAAGAAGCTTTATTTCCTCATATTCCACAATATATGGATAGATCGGATATTCATTCGAGCCGTAGAGATATGTTCGAAAAGGATACAGACTGGAATCGTATGTTATTCCATTCTGATATAAAACCGAAAAATAACTTTCCAGATTTTCCGGAACCGACCAAGAAGCCGCCCGGTACCCATGAATCTGTTTGCCAAGAAGATCCTGAAGGTATTTCACAGATCTCTCTGTTTCTTTTGCAAAATCAGCCGGCGTCATCTCATAAATCAGACGATGGGAGTGGCCATGCGTGCCAACTTCATGACCCGCCCGGTCGATGTCCCGGATCAGGCCAGGATGTTTTTCGGCCACATCGCCAAGAACAAAAAAGGTGGCGGAGTTCCCCGTTTGCGCCAGCAGCTCCAGAAGCCGGTACGTCGCACGCTCAACACGGCTCTCTAGCGCACCGGGAGGAATCTGACCATTGATCGAAGAAAGATTGGAATGGTACCATTCTTCAATATCAAAGGTGAGAATATGGGCGCCAGAAAAAGGAGAACAAAACTGATCAGCTCTGTTTTTTATATTTTTCAAGCTCATGCTTCAGAAGCGCAATTTCCTGTCCCAGTCGCTTGTTCTGTGTCGTTAATCTGGAAATTACCATCGTAAAGTGCAAAAACATTAAGATGCCCAGAAAAATAAAAACAAGAAAGAGGGCAGAAGGAGCATATTCGATTCCCAGAACCCAGGCCAGTTTCTCCAGCAGGCTCCGCCAGATGGCGAGGACGAACAGTACAATCCCTGAGAATATCCACAGGATGGAGTATTTTTCAAGGAATTTCCTTTTTCTGATCAGTTCAAATATAAAAAATATCAGCCCTAAAGAGGCAATCACAGAAATAATTTGAACTCTAATTTCCATGTTCTTCCCTTATCTCCTTTTTTCGAAAAATATCTACAAATATCGCCAGCAAAACTTTGATCATATAATAAATGGACCGGACCGGCGTAATGGACGAACTCCCCGTTACCCTCTTCCGCATGGAAACTGCCACCTCTCCGATTCGGAAACCGTTCCTGGCCAGTAGAACAATCGCTTCCGGCTCGGGATAGTCGTCCGGGTAATTTTCCGCCAGAAAGTGAATGGCTTTTCTGTTGTAAGCACGAAATCCGGAGGTCGTATCCGTCACTTTTTTTCCCAAAATCAGCGAGTTTACCGCGCTCAAAATGATCATTCCCAGCCTGCGGAAAAAAGGCGTGTCGTAATTGGTTGTTGTCACGTATCGGGAGCCAATCACCACGTCCAGTTCATCTTTGCGAATCGGTTCAATCAGTTTTCCAATTTCCTCCGGAAGATGCTGCCCGTCTGCATCCACCTGAACGGCAATATCGTATCCATGTTCTTTTGCAAAAAGAAATCCCGTTTGTACGGCAGCGCCGATCCCAAGATTAAACGGCAAACTTACAACATCACATCCGAGGCGTTCCGCAACCGCTTTGGTATTGTCTGTGGACCCGTCGTCAATTACCACAATATGAAAATCCGGGCAGCTTTCTCTGATCGAATTTACCACAATAGGAAGATTCTTCTCCTCATTTAGAGCCGGAATAATGATCAGGTTTCTGGTATTCTGATTCATTCTGTCCCATCTCTTAATTTAAAGTTCGGGCAAATATTTCACCAATAACGGGCCCGCGTACCTTGCAAGTCCAATGGGAAGTCTTTTCCATAAACTTATGGCAACCTCATATTTATTGTCCACAGCATCCACCTGCGGAATCTCGCGGCCCCTAACCAGCAAATAATAATAATAGAGCGGACGTGGCTTGGCCCCCCACCTGATCTTGTAGGTATACGTTCCCGTATTGATGGTTGACCGGCCAAAATCGAACCAGCGAAATCCCTTCTGACAGGCGTATTCGATGGCCTTCCAGTACAGGAAATTGTTGGCATAGATTTTACTTACCGACCGCAATGTAGAGACCCACGGTTCAGAAATAACTTCTTTAAATTTGAACAAAAACATCCCTGCCACAGGCCGGCCATCAAGCTTTAGAACAAGGATGTCCGTTTCTTCTGGAAAAACCTCCAGCAAATTTTGAAAAAACCGCAGAGGAAAAATCGGTGTTCCCAATCGGGTGATATTCTCCGAATAGACCGCAAAAAAATCTTTTACATACTTTTTCCCAACATGAACGGTCAGCCCAGCTTTTATTGCTTTGCGGATCTTTCCGCGATTCCGCGAAGATAAATCTTTCCATGCTGCCTCTGCATCTCCGGGCAACTCAAGATATAGCGTTACAAACCGATCCCGGACGGGAAGGTCGAACTTTACGTGCTGATCGAGCTGGCGCAACTCCACATACTGCACACCCAGTTTTTCTCCCAGTGCTTTTGCCTCTCTGAGCAAATTTTTCACAGCGCTGGCATTTGTTGCACACACCCCAGCAAAGTTAGCAAAAGGATTAGAGACCAGATACCGTCTTCCCAGAATGTCCGTCATCAGAAAAAGAGGCAAGATCCCATCCATTTTGCCGCCGGAATAGTGTGCAAGATAATATGGCTTGAACCCGAACGTACGTTGCAGCACATGGCGCCAGCCAAATAGATGATAAAAGGTTGCTTCAGGACAACGCTCGACAAAACGGTCCCATTCTTCCTTGAAATCTTCCGAATGGTGAAACTGGCAATCTATTTTAACCATGCTGTCCATGGTTCTGCCATTAAAAATTTGAAAACTTTTTTTTCAGCGCGTTTACATGCTCCCGGAGGTCCTGCAAATCATCGGACCTGACAAACACAGCGTCCATAAGATTTATATCGGACGTTTTAATGAAAAGGACCAGCGCTATCAATGCCATGCCCAAAAATGCCAGGCTGGACGCAGCAGCCGCCCCAGCAATGCCGAAACGCGGGATAAACAGCAGATTCATCAGAACCGCCGAAGCCAACCCAAACCCGGAAATATAGGCCCCATAAATCGGCTTTCCTCGACTCAAAAAATTCCGCGTGAGCTGCTTATACATGCTGATCGCCAGCACACCTGGAAGGAGCCATAACAGCGGCCTGGTGGCAGGCAAATAGGCCTTCCCGTACATAATCTGAATAATCCATTTCGAGAGAAAAGCAACGGCAACGAGTCCAATGCTGATGACGAAGATCACATTTCGCATTACCCGCGCCGTGAAAAAATCGGCCTCCTCGACCCGCAAACTGGAAAGGCGCGGATAAAGAACAATTCCGATGGACGTGGGTAAGATTAAAATCATCCGCGAAATACTGAAAGCGATGGAATAGTATCCTACCTGCTCCGGGGCCGTGTACACGGAAACCATAATCATGTCAATCTGGTAATTGAGGTAGAGGAAAAACAGTTCCGCATACGAACGGATACCAAAGGAAAGCATCTCTTTCAGGCATTTTGTAGAAAGCTTCAGGGCCGGCCCAATGAGGCGGAAGATCACAACCGCCGACGTAACGCCCACAACCGCCTCGGCAACCGCCCAACCTGAGGCAGCCCCCAGCACCCCCCAACCCAAAATTCCCACGGCGCTGCCAATAAACACCAGTCGCAGGATCGCACGGAGCACCTCAATAGAATTAAACGGCAAAAACCGGTCTATCCCCTGAAAAACATTCCCAATATAAAGAGATAAAAGGGAAAAGGGAAAAGCAGCAACAATTACTCCAAAGACCGGCGCCGAAACTTTTTGAAAAAGCGAAAGATTGAATGNCCTCAAGAAAAGAAAAGCAACCGTTACCAGCCCACCAAAAAGGAAAGCCAGTAAAATGCTTCCAGCAACCACCTCGGCCGGCGAGTGCTTTTTCTTTCCCAGTAAATAGACATTGGCGTTGCCGATTCCAAAATTTCCCGCAAGTGATCCAATGGTATGAATCAACACAGCAATGGAATAAAGCCCCCTGTCATGCGGTCCGAGAACTCTTGCGGTGATAATACCCGTTGCCAGACGGCTAACGAAAATGCTCACCTGCGAAAGAAATGTGGCAACACTTTTCCGGACAAAAGGCATTACACCTTCAGGTAGGTCTGCAAAATCTCCTGGATGGTTCGGGCCCGCTCATGCCAGCTATTCCTCTGCGCCAGCTCCATTCGTCGCTTGGCCAGACCGGGCTTCCCTCCATACTCCAGAGCCCATTCGATTTTCTGCAAGAACTCCTGTGCGGAGGCCGCCCGGAGCACCAGTTCGTCAGGAAACTGCCGAAAATGCTTCAGATCGGTTGTAACCACAGGTTTCCCGAGAGCAAGATATTCATAAATCTTGAGCGTCTGAATATCATCCGTCACCCGTGTTTTTAAATAAGGGATTATACAAACATCAAATCCCTTCAGGTAATGCGGAATCTCCTGATACGGCCTTTCACCCAGGAAATGCACATTGGATAGCGATTTCAGTCTTTCGGGCAAAACAGTGTTTCTGTAAATCCGCCCAACCATAACAAATGACCATCCTGGCCTCTCGCGAGCAAGAAATTCCATCAGGGAAAAATCGAATTTATCCCGGTTAACCGTCCCGGAAAACCCGATGATGGGCTGTGGGATGGCTTTCAAATCATCGGGGAGATAATCGCTTCGAAGGGCCTCCTGAAACGACGAGAAATCCACCCCGTGAGAGATCACAAACACCCGTTCATGCAAAGATTTCTTGCGTTCTGCCCGGGAAGGTGTTTCACAAAACACAAGATCTGCCTTTTTAAGTATTTCCCGCTCAATTTTGAGATTGTAACGGTTCAATCCGTCTGGGCCACGGTCGAATCCGAGCTCTGGACGCAAACGGTTGGGCTGGAGGCCGTATTCGTGCAGGCAATTGTAAACAACGAACCTTTCGCCGAACTGGCCGATCCAATCTCCCTGAAAAGGATCGTCCAGCCAGAGAATTGCATTGCGGAAATGTAAATGCTTCAAAGCTCTCCGAAGAATAAAGACATTCAGTTTACGGTTAACGATTTCTGAGGCCCGCACCCGGTGACCGAAGGGAAAAAAATACACCGGAGTATACAGCCAGAGGTTCTCCTTGAAGAAACGCAAGGGCCAGTTGCTCACGGAGATCCTCTTCCTCCCGCTGAGGATATTGAAAAACGTAACCGGCCGCTGAACAAAAAGAACCCTTCCAATAGACGAAAGGGCCAGCGCAAACCGCTGAGTTCCAAACCAGGATGGATCGTCAAAGCTACCCAGGCCGATGTAAAGGAAATCGAACACCTTTTCTCTGCGAGGCTCCGTATTATTTTTTCCGAACCCGGACTCCTCTGGGCGGCATGGGCGCTTCTCGGTCGGCATTGGGATCGGTCCCCGCAAATACAAATTTTACAGCATCCGCCAGTACAATTCCGTCGGCCTGATT
>MTOL01000171.1 GCA_002011685.1 Deferribacteres bacterium JdFR-76 | reverse complement strand
TGAACCTCCGCCGATCAGATGCCTCCAGTGCTACCTGAAAATTGCATAGCAATTCTTTCCGGTCCCCTCTGCCGTTCTTCAGTGTATTTCTGCGTGACCTCCATCCGTCATTGCACAGGCTTCAACCTGGGTTTCCGCTCTTCAGGCGGTTTCACTCCTGCAGCCTGCAAACTGTGTAATTGTTGTGCGCTTATTCGTACCGTTTTGCGCTTATCTGTTGAGGCTCCTGCACACCGCCTTTCCCTGCGGCTTTATTATTTATTGTGGGAAAAGCCCGGTCAACCGGCTAATCTTCCAGTCCGGTGGCGTGTTCAACCTTTTTCCGGCTTCCCGGCTTCTGGATAGGCATCCCTTTCTCACACAGCGGACAATTGTCGGGATTATAGTTGACAACCGGCATTTCCAGAATAGCGTACTTGCGGGTGCCGAACCGCACTTTGCCTCCGCTGCGGTCAACGATGAAGCCGATGCCTTGAAGATCGGCCCGCTCTTTTTTGAGGAGCTGGATAACCTCCCGTACAGATTTCCCGGTGGTCAGCACGTCCTCCACGATCAGAACTTTCTCCCCTTCTTCGATGTCGAAGCCGCGCCGCAGGGTCATCTCGTCGGTTTGCGGATCCCGTTCTGTAAAAATGAACCGGCATTTCATAGCCCGGGCTACTTCATGGCCGATAATGATCCCTCCCATGGCCGGTGCTACCACCACATCCACATCTACATCCTGGAAATGGCTGGCGATGTCTTCTGCCAGTTCTTCAGCATATTGCGGGTACTGGAGGACCTTGGCACACTGAAAATACTGCCCGCTGTGCAATCCGGAAGACAGCAGGAAGTGGCCTTCCATGAAGGCCCCGGTTTTCTCCAGGATTTCCAGAATTTCGTCGCGGTCCATACGTCACCTCTTCACTGGTTCAGGAATGCTTTGCAGCATTGATCNGGTTCCGNTAGTCCAGCGCCACCTTTCTGGCGGCTTCGGCGAAATCCATGTCGTCGGAGGCGTAGAGTACCGAACGGCTCACGGTGATGAGGAAACCACTGCCATCCTTTCGCAGGGCCTCACGGACCGATTGCTCCAGGCTGCCTCCCTGGGCACCCACGCCCGGAAGCAGGAACCACAGATCCGGAGCCGCCTCCCGTACGCGGGAAATGTAACCTGCCTGAGTAGCTCCGACAACCAGGCCAAGGTTGCCGTTCCGGTTCCAGCGGGTGGCTTTTTGGGCCACCAGTTCGAACAGAAAGTGTTCCCCCACACGCAGCAGCTGAAAATCTTGGGCACCGGGATTGGAGGTCAGGCAAAGTAGAAATGCTCCCTGTTCCTTGCGGGCCAGAAAGGGTTCAACTGCATCGTGTCCCAGGTATGGGTTCACAGTGACTGCATCGGCCCGCAACTCCCGGAAAAGGGCCTCCGCATATTTTTGGGAAGAATGCGGAACATCTGCCCGTTTGCCGTCAAGGATCACCAGTGTGTCATCCGGGACGATTTCAACGGTTTTGCGGATCGCCCGCCAGCCCTGCACGCCGTACATTTCGTAGAAGGCTGTGTTGATCTTGTAAGCGCAAACGATGTCTGATGTGGCGTGAATAATCGATTTGTTGAATTCCAGAAAAGGCGATTCGAAATCCATCAGAAAGGCAGGCAGGCGGTCCATGTCGGGATCCAGGCCAATGACCAGATGGGAGTTCTTTTTTTCGCAGACCTCTTGCAGCCGTTCAGAGAAATTCATGCGGACTCCCTTCTGTTAAATGAGGGTTGACAACCTGCTAACGTTCCCACCGGCATTCACCTCAGCGCAGAGAAAGCGGGTGGTGCGTGTTGAAACAGCGGTTGACAGTTGCTGCATCCGACGTATGCCGTTCAGACAATGCGGACAGAACAGATCGCAGGACCAGCATTCCACAGGTAGGATTTGGTTGCCAGAACCGTTTGACATAGGCAAATCTTTTCTGTTTGAAAAGAAATTAGCAAAGCCGGCCAAAATCCGCAACTTTTTTGGTTTGACAATTTGGGATTTTTTGCTATTATTGTTTTCATCAGCGGGAGATTGTGGAAAAGGATTTTCGATCTGGAAAAGGAGAGAAAAACATGGCCGATCGCCCGAAGATGCAGCCCGTTGCCGCTGGTCTTTTTTTGTTGTTCAGCAGCATCTCAATCTTGCTCTATTCCCTGCCGTTAGAAAGTTTGTCTCCCGTTTCTCCGGTATTTGTCCAGCTTGTCCGGTCACTGTTTCTGCTGGTTGCCCTGTTTCTTCTGTTTGAGCGGCTTGTCCCCATGCAGATCTACACAAAAATTCTGGTAGGTCTCATCCTGGGAGGCATCGCCGGTCTCATTTTCAAGCATCCGATCGCGGAGATCAAGCCGGTGGGTACGGCATTTATCCGGATGATTCAGATGATTGTGGTTCCCCTGGTGTTTGCTTCCCTAGTAATTGGGACGGCCAGTCTGGGCGACGTGAAAAAGATGGGCCGGATCGGGCTAAAGACCCTTCTTTATTATCTTTTATACACCGCATTTGCCATTTTCATCGGGCTGGTGCTGGCCAATGTATTTCGGCCGGGAAGTGGATTGCCCGAAGAGGTTCAGGCCCAGCTGATGCAGAATTACGCCGGCGAAGTGGGCAACAAACTGGCCACCATGCAAAAGGCCAACCCCGTCCAGACCCTGATTAACCTGATTCCCACCAACCCGTTTGAATCGCTCAGCCAGTCCAATCTTCTGCAGATCATTTTCTTTGCCATATTTCTGGGGGTGGCCCTGACGTTGATTCCCAAAGAAAAGGCCCAGCCCGTTCTGGGCTTCCTGGATGGCATCAATGAAGCGATGATTACCATCGTTCATATTGTCATAAAGATTGCCCCCTACGGCGTATTTGCCCTGATCGCTGCCGTGGTGGGTAGCTTCGGGATGGAAATTCTCCTTTCGCTGATGAAATATTCCCTGCTAACCATTGGTGGGCTGGTGCTCCTCAATTTCACTTACCCGCCTGTGGTTAAAGCCTTTTCGGGCATGTCGATGGGAATGTTCCTGCGCGGTATCCGTCCCGCCCAGATGATCGCCTTCAGCACCAGTTCCAGTTCGGCTACATTGCCAGTAACCATCGACGTGTGCGAAAACAAACTGGGCGTGCCCATCGACATCGCCAGTTTTGTGCTGCCACTGGGAGCCACGGTCAACATGAACGGGACGGCCCTGTACCAGGGTATTTCGGCCGTGTTTATTGCGCAGGTGTACAATATTCCCCTTTCCATCGGTGACCAGCTGATGATTGTTTTTACCGCCACCCTGGCATCCATCGGTGCTGCGGGGGCTCCGGGAATCGGCATGTTGATGCTGGTTATTGTGCTCAAACAGGTGGGTATCCCACTCGAAGGCATCGCCCTGATCCTGGGTGTGGAGCGAATTCTGGATATGTTTCGCACAACCATCAACATCACAGGTGACGCATCGGCCGCTGTGGTTATCGCAGCCACCGAAGGCGAGCTGACCCTACCAAAATCCGAACCATGAAAAGGAGCAATGTATGAACCGGCAGGTCCGCTGGCTTCTTTTTTTCCTTTTTCTGGCAGCCCTTTTTCTGATCCGTACCGAGACGAATCTTATTTCTTTTAACGAGGAATCGAAGGACTTTGGTTTCTGGTCTGTGGTGCCGGCCCTGGTCACCCTGATCCTCTGTTTTGCAACGCGGGAGGTGATCCCTTCCCTGTTTGCTGGCGTTTTTCTCGGNGGGATCATTGCCGGAAAATTCAATATCGTGAAGGAATTTTTGATTCCATCCATCGGAAGTGCCAAATACGGGGAAATTCTGCTTGTGTACCTTTGGTCCTTGGGCGGGCTCATCGGTATCTGGACCAAAACGGGCGGAGCACAGTACTTTGCCGAATGGGCCGGCCGGAAAGTGGCCAAAGACCGGAAGACGGCGAAATTCTTTGCGTTTCTGATCGGTCTCCTTTTCCACCAGGGTGGGACCATCAGCACCATTCTGGCTGGATCTACCGTGCGGCCCGTGTGCGACGCCAAAAAGGTGAGCCACGAGGAACTTTCCTACATTATCGATTCAACAGCGTCGCCTGTGGCGACATTGCTGCCTTTCAACGTGTGGCCCATTTACATCGGAGGCCTGGTGGTGGGAACCACCCCTCTGTTTCAGGATCTGGATGTCAGCAAGGCCTATCTGTTCAAGGCAATCCCCTTTAATTTTTATGCCTGGTTTGCGATCCTATTTACTTTTCTGCTGAGCTGGGAGAAGCTCCCCTGGTACGGCCGCCGGATGAGAGAGGCGATGGAACGCGTTCAGCGGACCGGTGCTCTGAACCGCGAAGGTGCCCAGCCGCTGATCTCCAAAGAACTGACCGAGCTAAAAATCCCCCAGGGTTACAGGCCCTCCATTCTCGGGTTCGTGGTTCCTATTTCCGTTTTGCTGGGCATCGCCATAGGCCCCTACGTCTTCATTGGGAAGCTGTACGTTTCGGAAGCGTTTGTGCTAGCTGTCCTTTCGGCCATGCTTCTGGCTCTGTACCGCGGCATGAAGTTGAAAGAAGTGATCGAAGGGTTTGTGGATGGCTGCAAAGGTGTGACGGTGGGGGCCATCATTTTGGGATTGGCTGTGACACTGGGAAGCGTGTCTCAGGCACTCGGCACCGCCAATTTTATTATCCGGGTTACCAGCCACTGGATTGTGCCTTTTCTTCTCCCTGCCATTTTCCTTTTTGTAACCATGTTCATCTCTTTTTCCATTGGCACATCCTGGGGCACTTATGCCGTGGTTTTTCCCATCGCCATGCCCCTCGCCTATTCCGTAAATCCCGATCCTTTTTTCAACCTGCTGTGCTTTGCAGCAGTGACCGGTGGTTCCGTGTACGGTGACAACTGTTCGCCCATTTCCGATACCACCATACTCTCCAGTCTGGCCACCGGCACGGATCTGATGGATCACGTGCTGACCCAGCTGCCCCTGGCGAGTGTGGCAGCGGGCCTGGCGGCCGTTTGCTACACGGTGCTGGCCCTGTTTACGTTGTAGTACGAAGGCGATGGGACCCGCAGCGCACCCTTGTGTGCAGACCCGAAAGAACCCGCTTCACGTTCACCGGTCCCGTTTTTTCATGAGGGTAGCCCGCTAGCCGGGTGGGAANGGCAGGGGGAAGGGATTTCGGCGGCTACGGCGATTCCGCCGGCCTGGCAGTGCGGATCAGTTCCTCAATATCGGGAAGAAATTCCTCCCGAATCCGCTTCCATTCCATTTTAAACCAGGGCGAAAAATGCTCCGGATGATTTTCCAATTCCTCTTCCAGCTCTTCGATGGTGACGAACCGCCATTCGGCGATTTCGTTGGGATTGGGGTACACCGGGCCATCCCAGTGGCCAATGTAAACCGAACAGACTTCGTATTCCGAGCCGATATCGCGGTAGCGGGCGTGGTATTGAAATTTGTAGAGGTAGCGGAGCGGTGTGGAAAAGCCCAACTCCTCTTCGAGCCGCCGCTGGGTGGCGATATCGTTGGTTTCACCTTTGCGCGGGTGGCTGCAGCAACTGTTGGACCAGTATAGCGGCCAGAGGCGTTTTTGTGCGCCCCGCTTTTGCAGCAGCAGCTCCCTTTTCGAATTAAAAATGAAAATTGAAAACGCCCGGTGAAGCTTCCCTTCACCCTCGTGACATTCGGCTTTGGATGCGTAACCGATCTCCCGATCTTTCTCGTCCACCAGGATGAGCTTTTCGCTGTCAAACGATACGATGCGGTTGTTGGACGTCATGGCTGTTCAGACCACCCCTCCAATTTGGGTCAGAAATGCCTGGTATCCTGCCTTCTTGAGGGCATCGATAACCTGCTCCGGCTGATCAGGACAGAGCGCAATGATGGCACCGCCCCCGCCACCTCCCGTAAGTTTGGCACCCAAAGCGCCGTGTTTTCTTGCAATTTCTGCCATCTCTTCCAGTTCCCAGCAGGAAACCTGAAGGGCATTCAAAAGCCCCTGGTTGATGTTCATCAGGTATCCCAATTTTTCCAGATCGTACGCCTGAATGGCTTCGACCGCCTCCAGGGCCAGTTCATCGATTTGTTTAAAGATCTTTTCGTACAGCTGAGGGTTTTTCTTCCACGATTCTCGGACCATGCTTACCATTTTGAGGGTCAGACCTTCCACGCCGGAAAGGCCGATGACGATGGGAAGAGGCTGCGAAATGCTGATCTCCTTCAGCAGCGGCGGATCGCCTTTTCGGTAGAGGATGAACTTTCCGAATGTGGCCACCGTGTTGTCAATGCCGGATGGAGTTCCGTGCACGATTTTTTCTGATTCATAGGCGAGCTTGTTGACTTCGGCGTCCGTTAGGCCCAGTTTGAAATGTTCGGACAGTGCCCGGATAATAGCCACGGCCAGCGCCGCGGATCCTCCCAGTCCCATGGCCCGGGGGATGTGCGGAAAGATCATAATCTTCATATCGCGGTCTCGCAGGCCCAGCCGTTCCAGAATCATGTCCAGCGAATTGTAGATAGAGTATTTGTGGGTGACACCCTTTTCTAAGCGGTCTTCCACGCCCCAGCGCGGGATGATCAAGTATACGCCATCCTGCGCATCTTCCACTTTTGCTTCGATGGCCAACGGGATGGGGGCAGCGACGGCGTGACTGCCGTAAACCACCGCATGTTCGCCAAGAAGGATCACTTTTCCGTTTCCGTAAGGAAGCCGCTCTTTTTTCTGACCGGCTGGCGCCGCCTCTTTTTGGATCGCCTCCACAATTTCCCGGGCCTTCCAGACTTTTATGGTGCCGCTTTCGATAAGGCGGTCCACTACTTCCTCAAAGAGATCGTCGGGNGCACCGGCAGCAGCCGCTACTGTGCGAGCGTGCAGACTCATGTGACCGCGCTGAATTCCCTCCGTAACCAGCGCCCGGAGCGCAGCAAAATTTTGAGCCAGCCCCACGGCGGCCATCACTTCTGCCAGCTCCCGGGCAGAACCGATTCCCATTATTTTATGAACGATGGCCACCGCCGGGTTAGACTGGAGCGGTCCGCCCACCGTGCCAACTTTGATGGGCAATTCAATTCTGCCTACCAGGTTCCCGCTGTTGTCCTTGAACCACCGAGTAAGGGAAGTGTAGGATTTTCCACGTGCGGCATAGGCATGGGCTCCGGCCTCAATGGCCCTCCAGTCATTGCCGGTGGCAATAGCCACCGCATCGATTCCGTTCATGATGCCTTTATTGTGGGTGGCCGCCCGGTANGGATCGATGGTAGCAAAGTGGTTGGCCAGGGCAATGCCGTCCCGCACCTCTTCTCCGGAATACCCCTTCCCTTTGAGAAGCTCCACCGGGATGATTGCCTCGGCCCGGACAAGGGACCGGTCCGCGAGATTGGAAAGAATGCGGAGGAAGACTTTGCCCCCGGTAATCTTTTCAATCAGGGTGGCGACCCCTTCACACATGCTGTTAACCAAATTTGCTCCCATGGCATCGCGGGTATCCACCAGCAGGTGAACCACCACCATGTCACCGAACCCGGCAGAAGCCGGATGGATGGTGACTTCCACATCG
>MTOL01000050.1 GCA_002011685.1 Deferribacteres bacterium JdFR-76 | reverse complement strand
CTGGTGCTTTATGCTTTCTTGCCGGCCTGGTCGCTTCCGGTGCTGGCGGTTGCGATTCCGGCGGTGGAATATTTTCTGGGTGCGTAGAAATCAAATTTGCGGACATGTTCTCTTTTCGTTGATAGCTAAGAATATTTCGAGGATAGGCCCTTCATTTAAGCAATGCAAGGAGGATGATTTTCATCTCCCGGAGATATGCGGAAAAATATCCTGTATTGCCATGTAATTGGCCATCAGCTTTTTTGCTCGTACGTTGTATGGGTTGCTATGGATTGCTGGTGGGGGGGAAGAGCCCTGGTTAATATCAAAAAAGAGAACATGAAAATAGTGAGAAGAGGCGTTTTTCCATCACCGGTGCAGCTTGGCGTGATGATTCGCTGGTTTGCCGTTGCCTGCGCAATGGCGGGATGTCCCGTGATCGCTCAGGAAACACAGCAGACCGTCCAGATAAGGGAGCTCTGGCCGGATAAGGTTTTTGGGGATGAAACTTCAGAAATCGCCTTATATTTTCCGACCGGCATTGCTGTGGACGCGAAAGATTTTGTCTATGTCGTAGATTCGGGAAATTGCAGGGTAGTGAAGTTCAGTCCGGATGGAAAGTTTGTTTTGTGCTTTGGGAGGAAAGGGAAAGGACCGGGGGAATTTCAGATGCCATGGGGAATTGTTTGGGATCCTGCGGGTGATCTCATCTTTGTATCGGACGTGTTCAGCAAGCGAATTGAAATATTCTGTACGGANGGGGTATGGAAGAAAAGCATTTCGGTACCGGTCCTCCATCCTGCAGCACCCATGTTTTGTCTGGTTGATGCGGATCAGCTACTGATGAGCACCTATGATTCAGACGGATTTATGATGCTCTTGGACCGGAACGGGAGGGGGGCAAAAATAGTGGGGCGCCGGAGCCGTAGCGGAAGTGAACCCAAGGGGATGTGGCACTATGCTTTCAACGCGCGGGTTGCTACCGATCGAACCATCTGGGTAGTGTTTCGCTATCAGCCGGTCGTGCAAAAATATAAGCCAGATTTCGAGCTGCTCTTCGAAAAGCGGTTCCACGACCCCGACTTTGAGGAAACCGTGCAGCGACAACACCGGAGCAAAGAGATTTTCAAAATGAAAGGCAAAGCAAATCACCAGTGGGGAGGAATTTTGTTTTGTACAGATATTCAGGTGGACGGGCAGGGAGGCTTGTGGATGGCTGTTTCTGGCAAAATTTATCATCTTGACAGGGAGGGGAATATCCTTGAGTGCCTTATTCCTTATCCAAGCAGGGATTCAAAGAAGCGGATGGCCATCGCCGCATTTTGCCTGGACCGTTTGGGAAGGCTGTATACGGTGAGCAGCGGACGGATGAAAATCTACAGGTATAACCTGAACGATAGGAGCTATTAAGTGACCCTGTGCACCGGTGTACCGTGGTTGTGGGAGTAAGGAGGAGATGGAGCTATGAAGGCATACAAAAAGTTGTCCCTTTTTCTGCTTATGTCGCTTTTTGCTGTCATCGTTCTTTGGAGGGTTGCCTCATCGCATGTGTACTGTTGGGCCAAAGATTTCAAGTGTAATCAATATTGCGGGTTGGAAGTCAATTGTGAAAAAGGATCTTGTTTTTGTTCCGCGAGCTATGGAGAGGGGTGCTATTGCTTTGGCGAGTGTCAGGGGCAATATGTTATCGGAGGCAAGGATTGAGACGGAAGCCCGTGGGGGGATTGGTTAAAAAAGGAGTAAGGATAGAATGCCATGCGGCAATCTTTTTACCGCTGGCCTTTGGGCGGAAGTCCGTTTCTATGTGAAAACTCCCGGCATCGATTCTGTGGTGTAAGTTTGCTTTTGGTGTATCAATTGCGATGAAACAGATTTTCTCGGCCGTTGGATGTTTGCACTTAGCCATCGCGTTCATTTCTACGAATTCTGTACAAAACTGAAGAATCGAATACAAAATATCTGCTTAAGAAGAAACAATTCATATTCCTATTCATGGCCAACGGCTGGGATTGTGGCTGAGGGATATGATGTGGATCGGTGAAAAAAGAATTTCGGATTTTTTGAAGAATTTATGACCTGTCCTCGTCTGCTGCAGCAGAAGGAGATCGAACCATTTCGCGAGGGGGTGATTATTAAAAAGAATCCGCTGTTGATTCTGGGCTTTGAGGAAGGTAAATTGACGCTTGAACACGGCATCTCTTCCATATGGGGTTTGTTATAAGGGTTCTTTTACAAGAGAGGGGAGTCCTGATCAGGAAAGCATTTAACCTGCCTCAATAGCGCGTAAAAAGTTGCCAATTTTCTCCATCATGCTAATTGATTTTCGATGAAACCGTATGGGGGCATGAAGATCGGTGGAGATCCCCTCCGGAGTTTTGTGATTTTTGATAGACGGTAGCAGTTGAAAAAGAGACAGGTAATTATCAATGNCCCAAAATCACGTTAGGCGATATCTATATGATCGGATGTCATAGCCTAAAAGGATTTCTATTGCGAATATTCCGGCAAATTCGGAGACTTTTCTCTATTCTGGATCAAAAAAGGGTTGATAACATACAGGCAACATTTTTGTTCTGGCAAGTAAATGGGTATGGACCAGATTTATGATGCTTTACTAAAGAAAATTGAAGGAGGCGTTATGAGAAGCGTACTTACATCCGTCTTGCTTTTGGGATATATGGCCTGTTTTGCCTTCATAAATTGCTCAGAAAAAAAGGATACCTACCGACACACAAAGGGCACGAATACGGACAGAATGACAAGTAGTGAAATAAAATTGCAAACGACCAAAAAGAGAATCTTTATCGATGCCTCATTTGATTCGGTATTTTCAATCAACTTTGAAGCTCTGGATAGTATTTTATACAGACCATTGTACTGTAAATTGGATGAAGACACTAACATCTATATAATCGATCAGGGAACAAGTCTGATTCACAAATTTTCATTGAGCGGCGACTACTCCAGCTTTTCCCACATTGTCTTCGGCAAAGGCGAAGGGAAAGGTCCGGGGGAATTTATAAATCCCACAGATTTCAAAATATATCAGCAAAAGATTTATATCGCAGACCCAGGAACCGGGTCCATTGAGGTGTATTCTACGGAAGGAAAACATGAAAAAAGAATACGGCTAAAGGAAGATTTGGTTCCTGAAAGAATTACATTTTTGGATGATAAAATCATCATAGAACCTCTTGGGTATTCTCCGGGTGAACTTTTTCATGTGTACTCTCTAACTGGCTCATTTATCAAGAAATATGGACATTATGTGGATAATACGAACATCCGCCTGGGAGTGTATCATGATAATCAGTTGACTGAACCGATCGATAACCGATATTTTTATTATTTGCCCTATTACCTGGGATTTATTGGTGTTTTCAGTGAAGATTCTCTGCTTTTTGCAAAAGCGACCATTGACGGAATTCAGAAACCAGAATTTGTTACAAAAGAGATCATGAAAGGGGTTCGCGCCACCAAATTGGAGGAGAGAATTGAGACGGCTCTTCGATACGCCATCAATGAGAACTACATTTTACTGCAAGCATATGTGTATGAAAATAAACAATTTTTCCATGATTTTTATGATCTCGAAAACTTGAGTTATATTTGCAGCACAAAAGAATTCCCAAAACATATCGCTTTTGCTATGAAAGGTGATTTACTTGTTTGTGTCTATGATTTAGGCTTGACGGTATATGATATTAGTGGCTTGAATGAATCAATAGCAAGGTTCACCCTCGTTCAAAAATAAGTGGGAATTATTTTTGCCATTTGGAATTTCTTCAAATCGATCCACTGAAAGTATTGAGGAATTGGAAGAGTCAGCTGGACCTTTTATGAGCGATTTTTGCAGGATCAATGAGCCTCCCATCCTTCTTATTTTTGCAACCTCANCATCATATGGGGGCTCAGCAAGAGGGGGAANTGCGACCTATTAGTGNACACNGNGTTAAGAATAGATCAGAGTAGAGCCAGGATTGGTATCTTAACGAAAAGAGGAGGNNGGAGAGTCGGAGAAGTGAACGAGCAAATCGCTCCGGAATTAAGCAATTTATGGTTCTCCTTTTTTTCTGCATTTTTCCTAAATATACCGGATCACATTCTTGTGTTCGATCGGCATCGTAGAATGAACAGAATAGTATATCTCCAATCGAAAAAACTCAGATATTATTACGAATATAACCTGGATATTGAAAGAGTTCGTAAAGGAAATTTCCCTGAATTCGGGCCCTGAATTTCGGGGGCTCCTCATGGCTTCGCGGTGGAGAACAATCGAATCTATATCTGCAATCCTTGGTTGGGGGGCGTCGCGATTTTTGATCATGCGGGCCGAGAGCAGGAAGTCCTTCCTTTCGCGGATCCAGTGGAATTCTCCCGGTTCCAATTATTTTTTGCCATCCACCGCCAAATGTTCCTCTTCCTTTCGCCGGAAGAGGGTGATATTCAGCTATTCAGATTCTCGACTTAAAAGCATTTGCCAATCGAGAATGAAAGAAAAGTTTTGTTTCAAACCGGAACATTCAGCCAAGAATAGATGGCTGCTGCTGTCAAGAAACATTGATAACGGCCAAATATGCCAGGATTTGCAATATGTTTCTCCCAACACAAAATAAAAAATCCGCAGTCTTGATTACGCCAAACATTATCCTCGTGGAGGCGTCAATTCGCTCTGACATCGGGTGTTTGTCTAAAAACATTAAACTAGTCCAGTTGAAATCCTAGAAGGATTTTAAAGGGAGGTTACATCCGACAATTTTCGGACAATTGTGTGTACTTTTTGTTTGAGATTCCATGAAAGTTTTCACTGCTGGATTTAAGGTTCTCTGAAAAATCTATAGAAGAAAAAGTAGGTTTCAATATCCGGTGCTTTTGTTGCTCCTACCCTTTGGGGGATATTTTGGGGAGCTGATTTTTGAAGCGGTGGTCTCAAAGGTTATTGGCAGAGGCCCGGATTCGCTGATGGGTTGACGGAAAGTGATTTACATGGCATTCTTGTCATAATAAGATCGTGAGGGCCCTGAGGCTTGGGGACCGCTGGAGGGAGCGGTTCTCCTCTTGGAGGAAGCGGCTGTCTGTTTTGCTGCGGGTGCTTTTGGGGCTGTTGTTTGTAGTTTCCGGCCTTGGTAAGGTTTCTAACCTGGCGGCTTTTCACCGTGAGCTGGTGCTTTATGCTTTCTTGCTGGCCTGGTCGCTTCCGGTGCTGGCGGTTGCGATTCCGGCGGTGGAATATTTTCTGGGTGCGTGTTTGGTTCTGGATAGGTGGCTGCAAAATGGGAAGTAAATGCAAAAGTCCAGTGGGCATTATGTGTGACGATTTGATAAAGGAACAAAGATTTTCTCAATTTTGGGCTATCGAATTGTTTTACTTAGTTAAGCGAATTTTTTGGAAGTTCAATTCACCGTTGTTTTTTCATTTTTGATAAAAACTGGCAATATTCCAGGGAAATGCGATGAAGATCGAATTCATTGTTGCCCGGCTGTTAAAAAAATCCAGGTGGATCCTGATTTTTTTCCTTCCTGCTGTATCTTTAGCTCAATCGCCAGAATTTGCACCGGCGAAAATAAAGAAATTTTTGGTACGGAACAGCACACTTCTCATGAGCACAAAAGGGGCATTTCTCGACACGATCCGATTCTCCCATACTGAGGAGTATCCGTTAAATATTGGCGATCCTTTTTGCATTCTCAGAGGGGGAAAGATTGTTGTTTTTTACAGGTCCGAAAAATCTTGCCTTCTTCTGTACGATGCCCGCGGTAATCTTTTGAGAAAATTTTCCGGATACGGCACAGGACCGGGCGAAATCATGAAAACGGTAAAAATGGACAGAAAAGGCGATACGCTTATCGTAGCTGATGAGATACAGCTGAAGATCATTCTCTTCGATAGCGACGGCAAATTTATCAGAGAAGTCAAACCTTCAAGGTTCCGTGGTGCTGCGGGTTTCCGGGTTTCTCCCGTATCAGACCGCTATTTCTTTTACCACATTTTCCCGTATGGAGAACCCGCTCCGAAGTTTACACTGGGAACTCTGAGCAGAGGGTTCGTCAGAGAATTCGGAAAGTTCGAGGATTTTCGGAACATTGTCGCACGTTTTTCGGGGGTATCTCCCATTGTCTTCGATGAGAAAGGACGGCTCTATGCAATTGAACCACAGACTTACGGCTTTTCTGCCTATGACGATCGCGGAAATTTTTTGTACCGGTCGGACGCACCGCTCCCGGAATACTTCAGACCCATTGAAATGACACATTCGGAATTCAGAAAAATGTCCCGCGATTTTCAGGCGATATGGAATTTGTGGGCCAATCATATGACGCTGGATCAAATTTTTTATCTGGGGAACGGAATTTTGCTGATCGCCGTACGGAGATTCGTTGCTTTAAACACTCAAAAGCAGTTGCATATGGCAGGCTATTTCTCCGATTTAGGCGATACAACCCAGTATGGGGTTGAGAGCTATCTGGAATTCTGGACCACCGATGGAAAAAAGATAGGCGTTGTGTTCAAACCGCCTGCGGAAAGGTGGTCCGTGCATTCGGCTGAAAAGGGATACATTTACTACTGGCAACAAATCGATCCGTATCTGTATGAGAATCCTGTTCTGGTAAGGTATGATTTCTGGAAGGAAATAGGACTGCAGTAGAAACGTGACGAATCTGGCTATCTCTGAATCGTGATTTGCACCTGCGATGGAAAGGGAGGCTCGGAATGGCGAATGTAGGTTGAAATGAAAAAATTTTGAAGTGGAACTGCAAAGAATGCGGAAAACTGCCGCAAACGGGATTTTGGAGAAGATACCCGATTCGTTTTTATTTGAAGAAAGATGACCATTCTGGTTGGGGGTTTTAGGGAATCCGCTGTGGATCCAGGGAGATGGCTGAGCAATGAAAACCGAAATGGCTGGAGGGATGCTCCTTCGNCTCTGTTGCCGGGATGGTATTTACTTGTTTCGTTCTTAACTGCGACCATTCAGGAAGACAAGGTTATCCTGTCTGTCGACAGAGTAGAAGCTGCGGTGCTGAATGTCTCACCGCGTTGAAAGACAATCAACAGAAAAATTGCGGATTTGGCCTTCGGGCAAAAAGTTTTTCCCGATACAATGCACTCAAACGCTAGGGCCTCCGTCTTTTCGAACGGTTTTCCAGTTTTCATAGTCTTGACATAAGAAATTCTGTCATTTACAACGGACTCCTGTAGACCCGCGCTTTTATATGTGCGATTTCAGCGGGCGGTTTTTGGGCAAATTTTCCCGGAAAGGTGAAGGTTTCGTCAGCATCCTATCAAATGCGGCTGTGTGAAACTGTGGAAAAGTAAAACCGTGGTTACGGATAGGCCGTATTTTCCGGCTTTTGTTTTTGATGTCAGCGGAAAATTTTGGCGGGAGGCAAGTGTCTGCTCAGGAGAGGCGGGAAACAGATCCGGTGTTCTCCGGTTTTCATACGGTGTTTTTACCACATTTCCGGGTCGGGCGTCTTTTATTTCATGTTTACCTTAGGAATATTAGGGACGGGTTTGGGGAAGGAGTTTGGGGATTTTGGGCTGGAGTCCAGGTGGGGATGGACCATACTTCGTTG
>MTOL01000366.1 GCA_002011685.1 Deferribacteres bacterium JdFR-76 | reverse complement strand
GGGCGATTTTCCAATACCTATTCTGGTCGTTATCCACATGCCAGCCACTTTTACCCGGTCATATGCCGAACGCCTGAACCAAATGAGCAACCTGAAAGTGGTGGAAACGGAACACGGGCAGGCCCTTTCACCGGGTACAGTGTATGTGGCGCGCGGCGGCATCCACACCTATGTGCGGCGCTCCGGAGACGGCTTTTCTGTTCGCCTCTCACCCAGTCCAGAAGATTCGCTCCACAGGCCTTCTGTGGACATCACCATGCTTTCAGTGGCTCAGGAGTATGGACCTGCCAGCCTCGGAATAATTCTCACTGGAATGGGAAAAGACGGTCTAATGGGCATGAAAGAGATTTACCGTGCCGGGGGGATTACGCTCGCCCAGGACGAACGCAGCTGCGTCGTGTATGGGATGCCTCGAGTATGCGTGGAGCACAATGTGGTCCACCGCGTGGTCCCATTGAACGAAATGGCCAGGGTCATCGAGAAAATTGTCCGCGCATCCGGTTCCGGTCAGAAAAAGAACAGTGCATCAGCATCCTGACTTTTACGTCACGGCCATCCTTTTCGCTGCATTACTGGGTCGCTTAACAGACAAAAAAGCCCGCAGCAGTTCCAAAGGTCATCTGCTGCGGGCCAGGAGTTCACCAAAAAGAAGGTATTTTTCTCTGCTATTCGGAAGGAATCAGATCCCTCAGTTTTTTCAGCCGCTGTTCCCTCTCACGTGCAAATTTTTCAATTCCGTGCAGGATCCACTTTGGTGAAATGCGAGCTTCTTCGCAAACTTCGTCAACAGTTCCTCCTGTGCGCCAGCGGTTGTCCCAATCAGAAGAAAGGGAATATGCTTCCGAAACAGGATTGGAAATCCAGTCGCTCACAATCCGCCGTGAACCGTTGGTGATTACCATCGAATCGAACCATTCTTGTGGGGAAATCATCCGGTTCTGGTATTCCTCGTCCTGCCGTCTGAACAGTTCATGGCTGATAATCGCCACGATTTTTACGTTGATACCACGTTTGTCCAGTTCCGGCAGGACTTTCAGTACATTGGCGGTGGTGCTGGTTCCCTGTACCATCACCAGTCCCATTTTCGGTAGATTGGGCTTGTAATCGCGGATCAGATAAACACCCCGGGCAGCCTCAAAATGAGAGGCCATGCCAATTGCCTGCCGGTCGGGGATTTCAATTGGCGGCCGTGTCAGATGCAATACGATAATGGGCACATCCAGCTGCAGAGCCGCCGCCAGCACCACAGGCACTTCATTATATTCCCAGGGAAACAGATCCACATACTGGCCTTTGGGCAAAAGCTGGGTAACACCGGGGGCAAAGATCCCGAAGTGGGTACGGGAATCATCAGCGGTTTCCGGACCGGAATGCCCGGCAATCCAGACCACTTTGCCCACCTTTAGCTCCGTATCCTGCGCCAGCTGGCTGAAGAGGCGCATGGGGCCGTATTTCAGGTAAGAGAAGGAACCGTATGTGGCACAGGCTGTATAAAAGCCGTTGAATTCCTTGTATGGATCGCGGGCAAAATTCACGGTGGCCATGCCCACAGCCACACCGGCGTTGGTGAACTCGGTGATTTCCATAGGAAGGAGAGCGCCTAGCGTGTTTTTTTCGCGATCGTACCAACCCCATCCTTCAATATCGCCCCAGCCATGGGCAAAGCCGGATATGTTGGTAGAATCGGAAAGATCTGCCGCCGACACCACAAAGAGCGGCCGGCCGTAATGCTTTTTGCAGTACGAATTGATGTAGGCGCCGAATTTGGCCAGTGCTTTCCGGTTCGGAACTTTTTCACCGGGTTTGGCCCAGAGCTCTTCGGGATATGATCGGAAATCAAAAATTTTGGGATCTTTCAAAGGATTCTTTTCATCGCGGATGACCAGTTCCGGGATCTCATCCGGCACAGAATCGCCCAAAGAAACCAGTGTGTCTGCAATGTAGTCGATCAGCTCCTGATCCCGGCGGAGCACATCCAGAACCCGATTGATGTTCGTCCACGTCTGTTCTCGCTGTTTCTCATAGGATTCCGGGGCGGGCTCTCCGAAGCCATCGAACTCAATGTCGTATTTGTCGGCAAAATCCTTTTTCGTCTTCCAGAACAGTTCGGAATTCATTTTATGCGGGGTACCGTGGGACTTGTTGTCGTAAACGTAATATCCACGGCCCTTTTTGGTTTTCATCCAGCCGATGTTGGGTACTTTTTTGGGATTGGGCCCGTAAAAGAGCTCCATCATCATCCGGGTCAGCTTGGACCAGTCATGACCATCCTCGGCGCCCACGACGCGCCATCCGTGCGCGCCAAACCATGTTTCCGGAGTTCCCGGAACTACATCGGATACGCGGTGATCGTCAATACCAAAATCATTCCAGTCGATGATGAAGTAGAGGTTATCGAGACCCAGCCCCCAGGCGGCATTCATGGTCTCATGAGGTCCCCCAGGAGTCAGACCACCTTCCCCTTCAATCACGATTACCCGAACATCACGAGCATTGGCCATTTTGAGCGCAAGGGCCTCTCCGGCCGAGGCTGGTGCACCGTGGCCTGAAGGACCGGTATTAAATTTCAGCATCAGGGTTTTGCCTTCCATTTCGGCATGGCCCGGCAATCCACCGTTGCGCCGGAAGTTCAAGAGGTCCTCAGGAAGGACAACTTTATCCTCGGGGACGTAATACTTTTTGTCGCCCGTTTGTTTGTATTTGATGCGCATGGCCTCGCTCAGAACGGAAAGGGTGGCATAGACCAGCGGAATGGTATGACCGGCAGATAAAATGAAACGATCGGAAAAACGCTTGGCCGGTTCACGAATATCCCAGCGCATCACCCCGCTGAGAGCCGTAACCACCATGGCATGCACTTTGGAACGGCTCCCTCCCGGGTGACCGCTCTGCCGCAAGTTTAGCATCAGATCGATCATCTGATCGATCATGTCTTTGATCACTTCCCATTTATCAAAATGCTTTGACGCTTCCGCATATTTTTGTTCCACCAGTTCCTGTGACCGTTCCATAGCCGACTCCTACCTTTAATCCGCGGTTTACAAGTCTGTCAACCTGTGGGCAAAGGTGGTATGGTACGCCTTATGGTTCAAAAAGCCCAAAGGAAAATAGCATCCCGCCTTTAATTTATCAAGCCAATTTTAGAAAATAAATTTTCCCAAAAAATTTTTGCAGGTTGCAAGAACTTCCGGTTTGTAAACGGCCCAAACAATATAAAAACCACCCGAGCGCGTAAAATTTTTCGATGGGTTGCCCAGAAAACGGCGCAGGGCCAACAAAGCAAGAAAATATTTTAAATTCTGATTGCTTCTGGATAAAAAAATTTTATATTTGTGAAAGATCTGTAATAATTGAATTTACACGCTAAAGGATGAATTTGAATTCCCAGCAGTTTCCGTTACACCGGCGCAATCGGGCTCTCACTTCGCAGAGTGTTCACCAGCCATTGCTTCTGCGGTTCGAGCAAACACAATCATCCCATCGCACAGAAAAAATGACGAAGCATATGAACTTGAATCATCCGGCAAATGACCGGAATATTCTCCCTTTGCGATATGCCGCAGGGAGGGAAAGGGAGAGGAGGTGAGAGCTCAGCGGTCTTTTTTTGTTCGAAGAGCAACACAGAATTTCAAAACAAACGATTGGAGGGATCCATGGTTAAGAAGGCAATTGTGACTTTCATTTTGCTAACGTTCCTAACTGCCACAGCAATGGCAGGCGGAGTGGCGGTTACGGCTTACGGGGTACGGGCTGTCAACCTGGGCGGCGCTTACAGAGCCCTGAGTAATGACTGGAGCGGGGCATACTGGAACCCCGCAGGCCTGGCATTCGTGAAGGGCTGGAATGTGGGACTCAGCACTTCCTTTATCACCCCAACGGCCAAACTTACCCTGCAGCCCTATGAAGGCCACCGCTTTTTCGGCTACACCGACAAAGAAGCACAGAGTGTGCCCAAGACTTTCATCATCCCGAATGCCGGGTTCGTCTACGGGATGGACAACGGACTGAGCATTGGGTTTGGCGTTTTCGTACCGTTTGGCCTCGGTGCCACCTGGGATCTTTACAATCCGCTACCAGGATTTGGCGTGAACGCTGATTTTCCGGAAAACGACAACGTAAGCGATCTTGCCGTGCTGGATTTTCACGCTACAGCCGCTTACCAGCTGAGCGACCGGTTTTCGGTAGGCGTCGGCTTCGGTTTAACCCATATGTCCATCTCCATTGAGCAAACCGTAATCACACAAATTGCCATGCTAAATCCCCTGCTTGGACCGCTGGCAAACGCTCCCAGCGACCACTTTCCCACCCAGCAAAAACTAGAAGGATCAGGAACCGGCTTCAGCGCCACGTTCGGTGCCATGTGGAAAGCATCGGATAAACTCACCATTGGGTTGGCCGGACGGTGGTATTCGGATGTAAAGCTCACTGGCAGTGTGCTTGCAGAAGCTTATTTCCCCAGCAACCCAAAAGCGGTGCAAATCCTTACCGCCATGAAAGATGCGGGCCAGCTTGACCCGGCAACCTACCAGCAAGCGGCCATGCTCTTCTCCGGCACCAAACAAAAGGTTGTGGATGATGGAGACGTGGAAGCATCCGTTCCTTTCCCGGTAAATCTCGGCATCGGAATCGCCTACCAGGCAACCGAAAAACTCCTCGTCGCTTTTGATGCGGAGTGGACCCAGTGGTCATCGTGGGATGTGATTCAGATCAAAAATCTTACAGATCTGCAGGGCAATCCCATGGACGCCGAACTGGTAGAGAACTGGAGTGACGGAATCCGCTACAACGTCGGCCTGGAATACAACGTGATGAAAACCGAAGATCGGCAGCTTGACCTGCGCCTGGGCTATTATTTTGATCCTTCTCCTATTCCGCCCGAAACCATTACACCGAGCATTCCCGATGCGAACAAGAAGCACAGCTTCATCGTTGGTTTTGGGTATGGCCTTGGCAAACTGCAGCTGGATGCCAGTTTTTCCTATTTTATCGTCCCGGACCGCGAAGTTACTGGCTGGGTGCTGGATGAGACCGGCGGTAACGAAAACTTCCCCGGAACGTACAAAATCAACGCATTCGAATTTCACGTAGGATTGGGATATTCTTTTTAAATGAACAGATAGATAGGGAGGCAATGTGAAGATGCGAAGAGGACTTATCGTAACCGGCATATTTTTGATCCTATCGCTGGCGCTTTCCGGCTGTGCCGAAAAGCAGCCGACGTTCCCGGAGCAGGACCTCCGCGGAAACGCCAAAGAGAAAGGCCGGATTGAAACCCTCACCATTCAATCCGTTTTCACGGGGGAAGAAAAGAAAATCAACGTCTATCTCCCTTATGAATACGACAAAGAATCCAGCAAGAAATACCCTGTGATTTACCTGCTGCATGGATTTGGCGGAGATGAAAACAGCTGGTTTGACGGCCTGAAAATTGACAAAGTGGTAGACGTTCTGATTGCGGAAGGGAAAATTGAACCCGTGATCCTGGTGGCACCCAATGCCCGCAATGCCCTAGGAGGCAGTTTCTACACCAACTCCGTAGACATTGATCCAACCCGAAACCCCAATATGAATCCGAAAATGGGATTCGGGCTGTACGAAACTTACATTGTTCAGGAAGTGCTTCAGACCGTGGAGGACCGCTACCGCATCGATACCTCCAAACGCGGTATTATGGGCCATTCCATGGGCGGCTACGGTGCTATGAAGTTGGCTCTGCTGTACCCGCAGCTTTTCCGGTCGGTCGTGTCCCATTCAGGCCCTCTGGCCTTTCAGGAGCTGATCTTTAACGCGAAAAGCAATCTCCTTGCACGCCTGGCAATGGAAAATGGCAGCAAACCAATCTTCGATCTGGCAGCAGCTGCCGCCGACCCGGCGAAACATCCGCTGACTCTGATAATGTTCGCCATGGGTGCGGCCTTTAGTCCCCACTTCGGACCCGCTGCCAGCTTCGATTCATTCCTGTTTACCCAATTCCCCCAGATGAATATTCCAGCCAGCCAGGTACATCAGTACATTGTGTCGCCCACCCCGGTGGATACGCTCGGTCCGGGACCACTAGACGACATTTTTGCGGGCGTGGACCTGGCTATCCGAATTACGCAGCCCGGACAGATGGCCGATACTTCCCGTACCACCTTTTTGAAATGGCTGGCTCACGACTGCTACACCATTCTGGCCACGGAGAAAAAGCCGGACCAGAGCCCGATCGATATAGTGAGCTTCAAAAACATGAACATCTATTTCGACTGCGGAGAGCAGGATGATTTCGACCCGATGGATGACGGCGTGGGGTTCGGAATTATTTACACCAATCGAGCTTTCCACGAACTAATGGTCCAGAAAGGGATCTCCCATACATTCGAGTCTTACCCGGGAGCCCACAGTAGCGACGTCTATTACCGCATCGAAAAGGCCATGCAAGTTCACATGAAGGCATTCGGGATGGAGACCACCAGCGAGTAATCCCTGAAAACCGCAACAACCGCAAAGAAAGCCTGTCACCAGAGGAGGTGACGGGCTTTCTTTTTTCATTGCAGGAATGTGTCGATCGTCTGAAACTGGAACAGCAGGAGGGTACGATTGGAGAAAAAAATAGTTCTCACCGCCGGCTCTCCGAGATAAAAGCAGCGAAAAGCAGATCTTTCAACAGATAAACAAAAAGGCCCGGACATCAGACATGCCCGGGCAGAAATACGGGATTCGGCAAATTTCCGGTACTCTTCTCCTAAAGCGGCTAAAATTCCAGGGAGCCGCCGTACTCCAGAACCTGCGCCTCAAAACCTTTTTCTTGCACCCGGCGAACAAACTCTTCCGGATCAGCTTTGATAATATCAAATGTATCGTAATGCATGGGAACTACCTTTTTCGGATTGAGCAGTTCCGTTGCCTTCACAGCGTCGTCAATGCCCATGGTAAAGTTGTCACCGATAGGCAGTACCGCCAGATCGATCGGGTTCATTTTGCCGATGAGCTTCATATCATAGAACAGGCCGGTATCCCCGGGATGGTAAAACGTCTTATCTTCCATGGTAATCAGAACACCGCAGGGATTGCCGGTGTAGATGATTTGCTCGCCATCCACCACTGCTGATCCGTGGTGGGCGATGGTTAGCTTCACCCTGCCAAACGGAAATTCGTGGCTGCCACCAATATGCATGGGATGGGCGTTGACACCTTTGTTCCCACAATACGTGGCCAGTTCGAAAGGTGCAATTATGGTGGCATTATTGGCTTTGGCGATTTCCAGTGCATCGCCCAGATGGTCACCATGACCATGTGTTAAAACAATCCAGTCAACCTTCACATCCTCGGGCTTTTTGGCAGCATTGGGGTTTCCCGTTAAGAACGGATCAATCACCAGGGCCGTGCCAGCCCCTTCCAGCAAAAAAGCCGCATGACCCAGATACGTTAACTTCGGCATGGCGTACCTCCCTCCTTATAGTGAGTTCAAAACTGATCTACTTCGCCCTCACAAAACGATGCTCCCACTCAAAAAGCTCCCCTTTGACTGGCTTAGTCTGTCCCCCATGAATCTTCAAACTTTGCGGCAATGGGCATCCGCCTGCCACTGCCAAAAGCCTTCGACGTAATCCGCAATCCTGG
>MTOL01000363.1:3245-7610 GCA_002011685.1 Deferribacteres bacterium JdFR-76 | reverse complement strand
CCACAAAAATCACACCGGCCCAGACGATCTGTTTCCGAATTACCGGTCTCAAATAATGACGGAGTGCAAAAAGATAAACCAGGGCCACGGCCGCATAGGCCATTAGCTGGAACGTAAGAATTCCTGCCAGCGACAGACGGAAAAGGTAGATGGCAGCAAGCACCGCGAGAAAATTGGCCGCGAAGAAGAGGAAAGAAAGCCGGACCGTTTTGGCCGCCCTTCTCTCCGCACGGAACACCGCCAGCACATGCCCAAAAAAAAGCCGGAAAAGGGCAAACACAACAGCAAACTGCAAAAAGGGACGGTAGGTCATTTTCGTAAACACTCTGCTGGCCAGGAAATCCCCATTCATGTGAAGGGCCAGAGCAATTCCGCTTCCCAACACCAGCGAAAACCAGAGGACCGAAGAGACAAACTCCTTTTTTTCCTCATAATCAAAAAATCCACGGACAATAAAAGCAGAAAACCCCTGTCCCATAAAAACGGTGAGAATCGGCCACAGTGTCATCACCATTGACAGATAGGCGAATTCGTCCACAGAGAGATGAGCTGTATAAATCGGCAGAAGAATAAAACCAAGGGCTTTGGAGAGAAATTCACCACCTGTGTAAAGGAGAGATTCCCTGGAAAGCCGTTTAGCTTCGTTCATGCTGTTTTTGGATGAATTCGAAATAGCGCTCCAGCGCCAGTTCGTACTCGCCGCGCAGCCGGAGCAGCCATTCTGCAAAATCGCGCACCGCTCCAGAGCCGCCTTTTCGTGTCGTAATATAGTGAGGCTGAAAATCCGCTGGCAGACAGTGATCCGGAACCACGGCTGCAATTCCGACCTGCCGGAGGATAGGCAGATCGTTTATGTCATCCCCGATATAAGCCACCTGATCCGGCGTCAGACCCAGGGTTTCCAAAAGCCGGTGGAATGCTCCCGTTTTGTCCCAGTATCCCTGCAGCACATGATCAAGCCGCAGCTTTCGGGCCCGGCGTTCCACCAAGGCCGTATTCTCCGAGGTAAGAATCCCAGTCTGAATTCCCACGAGCTTGAGAAGAAGGAATCCCCCGCCATCGTAAGTGGAAAACTTTTTCAGCTCGTCCCCCTCCTCCGAATAGTACATACCGGCATCGGTCAAAACGCCATCCACATCGGAAAGAAAAAGGCGGATCTTTTTGGCGCGGCTGGGCAGGTTCTTCATTCTTNAACATCCTCAGGCAAAATGTGCGTGTGTTTCCGGATGGGCCGGATGGCTTTTTTTCCCAGAATTTTGTTCCGCTCCTTCCAGGGAAGCCCCGTACCCGGACTTAGCATACAGAGCAGATCTTCCGTGATGATCTCTCCGGGCTGAATGTCACGCTTTGCAGCAATGGAGCGTTCCAACTTTTTGCGGGTTTGCAGCACCACATCTGGCACGAATTTTCCTTTCCTTCCTAAAGCAATTTCCACATTGCGAATGTCCCGGACCATCCGCCACAACCCATCCGGTTCCAGAGAAGCGCGATGATCTGTGCCTTTCATATTCCGGTTAAGCGTAATGTGCTTTTCAATGATGGTCGCTCCAAGTGCCACCGCCACCGGTGCCATCACAATTCCGATGGTATGGTCGCTAAAACCGATTTCATACGGGTATTTTTCCTTCAAGTAGGGAATGCTGAGCAGGTTGACATTTTCATAAGAAGCGGGATATTCCGATACACAGTGGAGAATGGCAACATTGTCGTGGTATTTTGTAATTGTCTCCAAAGCCTCGTCGAGTTCCTGCTCCGAATGCATTCCCGTAGAGAGAATGAGCTTTTTGCCCGTTTTTGCCAGCTCTTCCAAAAGAGGCAGATTTGTCAGGTCCCTGGAGGCTACCTTAATGGCATCTACTTCAGCATATTTGAGCAACGAGATGGTCTTGATGGATGTCAGGGTCTCAATAAAATCAAGCCCTTTGGAATGGGCATATTTTTCCAGTTCAGCATGCTCTTCGTATGAGAGCTCCAGAAATTCCCGATGCTCGCCGTATGTTTTCCCGAAAGAATGCGGAGAATCGTACGGCCGGTTGTACTCATCAACCGTCAGTTCTTCTGATAGATCGCGTTTGGTAAACTTGACTGCGTCCACGCCCGGTAGCCTGCGGTTCCCAAACCGGTCAAAAATGGGCATGGCGGCCATATCAATCAGCTGTTTTGCCAGGGTAAAATCACCATTGTGATTCTGACCTACTTCGGCAATGATGTAGGTGTGGCGCTGGGATGTCATTTGCGGTTTCTTTCGATTTGCCGTTTCATCTGCATAAGCCACTCCGGCTGTCCGTCAATGGCCCGGTACACGTCATATATATTAAAATTCGGCCCTACTTTTTCAAATATTTTTCTCAGCAGCAAAAGATCTTCGGGCCGGTCAACAGTCAGGCGTATATCTTCCCGGTCCAGCTCGGCGGGAACCGGTTCCCAGTATAACTGGTAGCGCTGGGGATGCCGGTAAAACACAGGCGTCACATGCTCCCGGGTAGAAGCATCAACGCTTTCAGGATCAAGTTCCAGAAAAGCGGCCGTGCGGATCAGTTCGGCAAAAAAGCCGAAATGGCCCAAAATGACCGGCGTTCCCCTGCGGGTGCGGTAGGAAAGATAATCATACCGGGCCTCCTGGGCAGCAACTTCTGCCAGACGATCCAGAAAAGCCGGCTCGAGAAACGGATTATCAGCGCAAATGCGGAAAAAATAATCCGGACGAAACCGCTGGCAGGCTTCATGAAACCGCCGAAACACATGGGATTCATCCCCCAGCATGTATCGGTATTTATTTGCCCGAAGATATTCCTCCAGCGCAACGTTCTCTTCTCCACCGGGAATCAGGAATACGGTTGATTCCGGACTGGCGAAGCGTGACTCTTGAATCCTGCTGAAAAGCAAATCCACCATGCGAAGCCCCCCGCCGATTTCCGCAAGAACTTTTCCTGGGAACCGGGTTGACGACTGGCGGGCCTGGATGAAAAAATACAGCTTCACAGGTTCTTCTCCATAATCTCGCAGATGCGTGTTCTTATCCTTTCCAGGCTGTTCTCCTCCCAAAAATCGCGGATGGAAATGCCCGTTGATTCCCTCCGGTCCAGACCGGTTAAAATGGCACGGATTTCCTCCGCAGAATGGGCCAGATGAGCCCGGCCACTGCGAACCAGATCAAGAAAGTAATGAACCCCGTAAAACTCAAGAAGAATTAGCGGCTTACCAAACGCAAGACTCTCGATTACAGTTGTGGAATAAACGCCGATGATCACATCCGCCTGGCTGAGCAGCTGGTAAAGGTCAGTGCCAGCCAGCACGCGGAGACCGCCCCGCAGAAATTCCGCCGGATATACCTTCTCCCAGATCTGATACTCGCGCGGGTGGAGCTTGTAATAAATTTCATACTCTTCCCCTGGCAGCATGCGCTTCAGATCCAGGGCAATCTGAGCCATTTTGGGCCCAAGCGACTCCTGACTCAGAAACAGGATCTGTTTTTTCGCACCCTTGCTCGGCGGAGTTTGAAGATAGCGTCGCACATTCTCCTCAAAAAAAGGCATGCCTGTGGCAGTAAGCTTGACCCCATTTTTTCGAATCGAAGTAGTCCGGTTCCAGAACGCTCCAAACGTGAGGATCTCGTCCGGCAGCTCCGGTAACCGTTCATCCGTACCAAGATTGTACCCCTGGTGATAACTGCCCATGTTGCCATGCTGAAGCTCTACCACATAGACCCCCATTTCATGGGCCTGGCGGGTGATCAGCATTTTCAACGGGTCGTAGTGATTCACCAGTAAGATGACCCGCGGCCTCTTCAGACTTAGCAAACGGGAAACAGCAGGCCGCACATACTTCCATGAACTTATGATATTGGTCAGGAGAAACCGGATCCATGCACGTGGGGCTCGCACTTCCATCGGGGCAAAATGTTCTTCCAGAAAGCGGATTTCCTCGGAGATCCTGCGGTTTGAAATACCGATACCGGCCGCTTTGGCCAATAGCATTAGAAGATGAAGAGAGTCCAGAAAAAACGTGCGGCCACGGAACAGGACATTCCCCGTTTCATGATGCCACTGTATGGGAGGTTCCCACACGGTGAATGGATATTGGAGCTGCAGCAAAACGGGGTCCGTGTAAGGGTCCGCCCGCCGTCCGTGGTATGGAACCTTTTTGCCAGAATTCAGAACCAGCAGATCTGCGGGAATGCGGTCAAGCTGGACACCCCGAACCAGGGAATTTTTCGCAACGGCAAAGAATCGCTGCACCTTCTCGTGCGGCTTGAGGAGCTGCGAAGGCGCAGATTTTTCGATCCATCCCCTGGCATTCAGTAAACTATCGAAATAATGAAAGCGGAGATAAGGCCAGTAAGCAATCCCTTCCAGCCGTCNACGC
>MTOL01000363.1:0-3240 GCA_002011685.1 Deferribacteres bacterium JdFR-76 | reverse complement strand
CGNNNTCGCTCCAGATGCAAAAAAAGTGAAAAGAAATCGATCAGCTGCTGAACAAAGGTCCCTGGCGTGTGAAAAGTATCTCTACGGCCAGAGGATTGTCCGTTCATTCCCATATCTCGAATAGCCGGATGAGATAATCGCGGTTTTTTACAAAAAGATCCGCTTGCTCCCGGATTATTCTTTCGGCTTCTTCGTGGCTGGCGGACTGAACCTGCACACAATAGGTACCCACCCGGCCGAAGTAGAGTGGCGTGATGATGTCTACCAGCCTCCGTCGGTTTCTCGACCAGGACTGATATGTGAAAGCAAAATCATAAATAATCCGCGACCAGAGATCCGCCTGGAGGGAAAATTCCCCACTGCGCTTCAATTTTCGGTAGCAAGTTTTTAACTCCTGATAATTCCGGGCATCCAGTACCTGCTGGTACATCGGATCGAAATGCTCAAAGCCGTCCAAAAATTCCTGCTCAAGTTTTTGCAGGGTGACGGAAACGGCCGGAGGCTCTTCCGTATTCTCCATACCATTCAGAATGGGAACTTCCTGTATGTCTCGTGTGGCCTTCCAGTTGGCCTCGTATTGCCCCATCAGATAGAACATGGTACTCACCACCTGCTGAAACATGGGCCCCAGTTCTTCGGCAGGATCTTTGGGATCGTGGATTTTAGTCCCCAGATGAGCCTGAACGATGCGGTACCCTTCATTGATGGCACAGGTGGTCATCCAGATATCAATGCCGAATTTGGCCACATCGGTTTGCCAGACATCCTGTTCGGCATAAAAGGCAGCCAGCTCTCCGCTGAAGCCGAAATCGCCCCCGATGGGCTGTCGCACATCCTTGCCGTAGAGCGCCCGGGTGGTAGGATATACGATGTGATTGGTGATGGTTCCGTCGAATTTGTGGCGGATGTAATAGGGTGCTACAAAGTCGGCCGCATTGTTGAGCACCGGTTCCACCATCCGCCTGATCCATTCCGGCGAAATACTGCGGAGATCGGCATCAAAAACGGCACAGGCACGAGCCCGACAGCGTTGCGCCAGCTCAAAAACGGCACGGAATGATGTCCCTTTACCCGGAATCCCACGGTAAATGGCCACTTTTTTATGAATCGAATCCGGCACGGCAGCCGCTTCGGCCATCTCGCGGGTATCATCCAGTGAACCGCCATCCGAAACAAAAATGGCCGCATTGGCGTCTGGATAATGCTGTTTTAACCCTTCAGCAACTTTTTCAATCACGTAGCGGATCGAATCTTCATTGTTGAAGCTGGGAATTCCCACCAGAATGTCCAGCTGCCCGATCTTCTCTGCCCAGCGGATCACATCATCCCGCAGCGCAGAGGCGTATCTTTTAAAATTTTTCATACCGGTACCCCTTTTGATGGTAAAAAAGGAACATGAGAGTCATCCTTTGCGCCTACGTTTTTATATCAGCACAAATTGCCACTTTATTTAGCAGATCCGCCAGCATTTTTGCCTGCTGCCTTCTTTCAAACCGCTGCTGCACCTTAGAGTCCGCCCATCCTCGCCGGTTTCTTTTTAACGCTTCCTTCTGTTCAGCAAGTTCCCGGAGAATGTTTGTAATCCCTGCCACGTCCCTGGGATGAACTACCCACCCAAGACGGTACTTGCGGATCAACTCCGCCGCCTCACCTTCACCCGCAAGAGCCAGAATGGGTAATCCAGCACCGATGTATTCAAAAATCTTGCCGGTAAGGATTCCCCGGTTGACCGGAGCATCATCGATAATAAGCAGGGCCACATCGCTGGCCAGCAAATAGGCCAGGCTTTCGTGGTGAGGTACGTAGGGAATGTGCCGGAAAAGTCCGGAGGCCGGAGACTGCCGAATCCTCTCAAGTATGGGGCCGCCAACTCTGCCCACCAGCCGAACGGAAAAGGTTTGCGCTACCTCCGGTGCTTCTTCAAGCAAAATCTCCAGGGCCTGGACAAGGGACTCCGGATTCCTAGGCCCATAGAGGGATCCGGAATAGGTAAGGACCAGATGCCGATCGTCCACATCTTTGGGAACAATCCCCTCAAAATCTTGGGCATCATACCCATTGGGTAACAACATCCAGCATTTTCCCTTTTTGTCTGGATGCCGGCTCAGCAGATCGTCCCGAATTCCACGGGTTACCGTGAGAATCTTGGCCGCATGTTTTAGGACGGCTTCTTCCATTCGCCATTCGATCTTCCGGGAAATGACCGGCCGCCACTGTGGAGCAGAAAGCCAACCGATCCATGAATCGCGGAAATCCACAACCCAAGGAAGATGGGACAAACGGTGCAAAAAAAGCCCGATCAAGAGGGTTGTGTAGGGCGGCGCCGTGGAAAAAATGGCACATACCTTTTCTTTCCGGATAATTCGCATTCCCATTCTCACAGCAAACGGAAGCCAGACAATCCGGGCATCCGGCACGAAAAAAGCAGAGCGGACCCACTGAGGAATTCGCTCCCTCCAGCTTTTCCGGGCTTGTTCATCGAGGGTCAGCGTGGCAATATCGGTGGCTTCACTCATATCCTTGCCCGTAAAGCGCCGGTAGATCCGNTACGGTTCCCAGATTCGCGACCGGTAAACCGGGACCTCCTGAGGAACTTCCTTCTCAAANGAATAATCAAACGCGGGATAATCGGCATTCCGCGCTGTGAGTACCACAGGAAGCCACCNAAACTGCGGTAAGTATTTCACAAATTTCAGTGGGCGCTGTACGCCAGCGCCTCCCGAAGGAGGGAAATAATACGTAATAAAAAGCACCTTTCGTGAGTACCACAGGAAGCCACCTAAACTGCGGTAAGTATTTCACAAATTTCAGTGGGCGCTGTACGCCAGCGCCTCCCGAAGGAGGGAAATAATACGTAATAAAAAGCACCTTTCTGGATGGACGCCTCATAGATCGGCATGAACTCCTGCAACTCCAAAAGCAATCCACTGGAAAACCCAGCCCGCCGTCCTTTCTCCGCAGCAAAAAGGCCCCGGCTTCTCAAAATCCGGTGTGTCCCTGTACGGCTCTCTGTTGAAAGCCCCCATGAACCGTTTCTGTGCTGGATATACCCGGCGCCAGTCCATCTTCCCGCAGTACCCACCTCTACCTGCAGATCGGCAGTTACCTCTTGGACTCTACCAGTTCTTCAACAGCCTGAGCAAACCGGTCCCATGAAAAACGTTGCTTATACTGCCGTACTTCCCTTTCAAAATCGACCTCCTTTCGCAAAGAGAAGAACCGCAGGATCGCCCCGGCAAG
>MTOL01000521.1 GCA_002011685.1 Deferribacteres bacterium JdFR-76 | reverse complement strand
CGATATCCTTGCGGAAGCCGATGGTGGTATGTTTGTATGTGTGCTTGTCGAATGCCGTGTTCAGCAGGGTTTCGCTTAATACCATCCACGGGCTGGCCAGGCTTTTCAGATATTCGCCCAGCACGGCTCCCGTTTCCGTTTTAAAAGCCTGTTCATCGTACTTGAGATTCTGAAACCGGTCGGCTTCCATCTCAATCACCTTCGGGAGATTGCTGGCTCCCACCACCATGTAATAGCAGGTGTAATCATCGGTGGTATAGGCGTTGGCATTTGCCCCCATAGCCGTCATCAGGCTATCGTAGACAGGCCCCGGAAACTTTTCCGTTCCACGGAACATCATGTGCTCAAACAGATGGGCAAATCCGGAATGTCCCGGTTCCCACTCGTCCCGGCTTCCAGTACGGACAATGGAATAGTAGGCTACCAGCCCCGGACTTTCCATCGGAATCAGAATCACCGTCAGTCCGTTGTCCAGTTTCTTCACTTCATACGTGTACGGGAAAACCTTTCCTGCTGGAATGGCGGAACCAGCAGTGGCCAGAATCAGCATTCCGACCAGAACGGTCAACAAAATCCCTCTCATGTGAAGATTCCCTCCTGATTGGTTAAATGTGCGGTTTTGAACTGTCATTGCAGATTCGTTCATATCATCTCTCATTTTACCAAATATTTTGCAGAAATGCAACAAAGGAACACCTATTTTCAGAACCTCCCAAGATTTGGTTACAGTACAACTCTTCTTCGCCGGTGCATGTCTCGAACAGAGCAGATTTCAGCTTTCCAACCATTCACCCAATGGGCGGCTGCCTCCGCGGAATGCCCGGATGGAGACGACGCCAAAGGATAGCCGCCCTTCCCGACAACTGAGGAACAGCCTCCCGCACCGGTGGACCCGGTCCAGTACCAAATGGCGTCAGACAGGCATTGCAGACGGATTTTATTTTTGTTGGTTTGGCGATACATTTTTGTTACATTGTTTTTACAACTTCATCAAATAATGTAGAAACATGAATTGTCTAACCAGCAAGGAGGACACACTATGAAATGCAATGTGGGCGGAGCAGACCGGGCCTTCCGGATTATCCTGGGCCTGGCTATTTTAATCGTTGTAGGGTTCGTTTTCAAATCCTGGTGGGCACTGATTGGTCTGGTGCCGCTATTGACGGGAATTGTCCGCTGGTGCCCGATTTACGCACCGTTTGGCGTATCCACCTGCAAAGCGGAAGAAGGTAGCGCCTCGTCGGGCCAGTAATCCGGTCCTCGGACGTTAGGCTGCCATGCGGCTTTCCGGCGCAGCCAGAAGCCATGGATCGTCCGTTCTTATGGATTTTTTGGGGATCGGGGGTTATTTTTTACCAGAAAGGTCCGGAATAGAACGAAAAAACTTGGAAGAAGCTCTACCGGTTTTGTGACCATCTTTCACATATTTGATTCACGTTCACCGGATCTTTCTAACAGTGTGCCGAGCCTGGAGCCGGAAACGCAGATGGATCCCTCTGAGATGCCATCCAACTTAATCGGGAGAAACAGGCCAGAAAATCCCTTTTCACTATTCAAACAGTGGTTGGAAGAGGCTGCTCAAAAGCCAGTTCCCCAGCTCGATGCCATGGTACTCGCAACTGTGGGTCCTGGCGGAAAGCCCTCCGCCCGGGTTGTCCTTTTCAAAGGGATTCTGGAGGAGAAGATCCTGTTTTTCACCAACTACAGAAGCAGAAAAGCTCAGGAACTGGCGGCCAACCCGTTTGCCGCCGTAGTTTTTTACTGGGAACCGCTCCAGCGACAAATTCGCATCGAGGGAAAGGTGGAGAAAGTCCCACCGCAGAAATCGGACGTCTATTTCGCCAGCCGTCCACGCGGTAGCCAGATTGCGGCCTGGGCCTCCAAGCAGAGTGCCCCAATTGCCAGCCGGACAATTCTGGAAAAGCGCTTTCATGCATTCCAACAAAAATTCTCCGGGCAACCCGTTCCACGTCCTCCCTGCTGGGGCGGTTACTGGCTAATTCCGGACTACTTCGAATTCTGGGTGGCCAGAGAACACAGACTGCACGAACGCCTTGCCTACAGAAAAAATGAGAATGGCTGGGACATTTGCTGGCTCCAGCCCTGAAATCAGGATCCCTGGATTCCGATGATCCTCTATCAGGCTCTAAATATCTTCTTTTTCGTTTTTCACACCAGCCTCATCCTATTCAATCTCTTTGGCTGGATCTGGCAAAAAACCCGGTTCTGGAATCTGGTTACCCTTGGGCTCACGGCATTTTCTTGGTTCTTTCTGGGAATCTGGTACGGTTTCGGATTCTGTCCCTGCACGGAATGGCACTGGCAAGTCCGCATCAAACTGGGCCTGTATGATATGCCTCCCAGTTACATTCAGTTTCTCATCCGCGAATTAACCGGACTTCAGCCCAACCCCCAGCTGGTGGACAGCGCTACGCTAGCCCTGCTTTTGTTAGCCATCATNTTCTCGGTCACGTTTAACATCCGGGATTTCCGCCGGAAAAAACACCAAACCGATGCTTTCCAAAAGACCGAAAAATGCTGATGCCGCAGGCGTTCCGCCGTTCCCCACAATTTAGATTGACACAGGACCCCATGTCCATGTTGAATTTTCTGGCCGCCTCCGCTTTGGAATGCAATATACTTCAATTATCCACAGGGGAGGGCCCGACGCTTTTCGAACCTAGCAAAATAAAATGGACAGGAACCAAAAATGATCCGGCGCCAGGGTTGCCGATCCACAAGTTCAATGGGCCGTAACAACGGGCAGCTTTTTACTTCACGGCCATACACTCCCCCAAAAATAAAGAAATCCCAGCAGAAGCTCTTGCGAAAAACAACAAATTTTTTGTATTCTAAAGAACAGTTCATACAGGATGAATGGGAGGAAGTTTTCGATGGAGCTAAAAGGCAAAGTTGCCNTCNATNANCNNCNGGGGAGGGCCCGACGCTTTTCGAACCGAGCAAAATAAAATGGACAGGAACCAAAAATGATCCGGCGCCAGGGTTGCCGATCCACAAGTTCAATGGGCCGTAACAACGGGCAGCTTTTNACTTCACGGCCATACACTCCCCCAAAAATAAAGAAATCCCAGCAGAAGCTCTTGCGAAAAACAACAAATTTTTTGTATTCTAAAGAACAGTTCATACAGGATGAATGGGAGGAAGTTTTCGATGGAGCTAAAAGGCAAAGTTGCCATCGTAACCGGCGGCAGCAAAGGAATTGGCAGGGCCATTGCCCTGGCACTGGCCAGGGAAGGTTGTTCTCTGGCCATTTGTGCCCGAGGAAAAGAATCCCTGGAAAAAACAAAAACGGAAATTGAACAAACGGGCGCCCGGGTGCTGGCCATGCGAGGGGATTTACGGGAAGAATCCTTTATTCCCATGTTCGTCCAGCAGACGGTAACGAAATTTGGCCGCCTGGACATTCTTGTGAACAACGCCGGTGTGGGCTATTTCCATCCCGTGGCAGAATTCCCCACAGAGATCTGGGATGCCATGTTCGATCTGAACGTACGTTCGGTCTTTCTGATGACCCGGGAATGCTTGCCCCATCTGCGGAAAACCGGCGATTCAGTTATTGTAAACGTGGTTTCTCTGGCAGGGAAAAACTTCTTCGCGGGTGGAAGCGGCTACGTTGCAACCAAACATGCGGTGCTGGGGTTCAGCCGTTGTTTAATGCTGGAAGAACGCAACAATGGTGTCCGGGTTCTGGCAATCTGTCCCGGTTCGGTAGACACCGACTTCCATGCGGGTGAAAAAAGCGTAGCGGCTACCCGGCGGGAGCGGATGCTTCAGCCCGAGGATGTGGCGGAAAGCATCCTACACATGATCAAACTTCCCCAGCGTGCAATGGTTAGCGAAATTGACATCCGGCCGACGTTCCCCAAATAGAAAGGAAAAAACGGGCACCCGGCCACAGTGGAGAAAAACAGCATGTTACAACTTACAGCGTGTCGCGCGATATTCCGGTGCATCCGCAGGAAGCCGGTAGAAACAAACCCCCAAACTTGAAGGACGGGTGAGCACCTACTTTATTATGAAGTTTTTTGAACGGACGCCCATCTGGTACGACCGGGCGATCCGGTGGATCACTTTCGGGAAAATGGCGGACATACGCAGATCGGCCCGCAGCTATTTTCACCCCGGCCAGCTCGTACTGGATCTTGGATGCGGCACTGGCGAATGGAGTCTGTTGGCCGCCTCCCAGGGTGCCCATGTCAAAGCCAGCGACACTTCTCCGCTCATGTTGCAGAGGGCATATTCCAAAGCCTGTGCGGCCAGTTACGGCAAACACATTCACTTTGCTGAACAGAGCCTGATGGAATTGGATAATGAGCCGGACAAGCAATATGATGTGGTTATTACATCGCTTGTGCTATCAGAATGCCGGAAAGACGAACAGGCTTATGCGCTTCCTCACATTGCAAGAGTTTTAAAACCGGGAGGTCTGTGGATTCTGGTGGACGAAATAACACCTCAGGACGGTGTTCTGGCACTCTGTATCCGCTGTTTCCGAAACACAGTTCTTTTTTTCCTCCGGTGGATGGGAGTAGCCGTTACCCATCCCTTACGAATCTGCCCCGCTGATCTGGAGAAACTGGGATTTCGCATCAAACACTGGCAGCGGCTGAATGCCGGAACTTTCCTTTTTTGCGTGGCACAGAAGGAGGCCCAGTGAACTGGATTTCGTGGTTGGTGGCAGAGATTTTCGGGCTTTTCTTCCGCCTGGCTCCTTTGCGGATTAAGCCAGGCCTTTACCGCATCGGAACTCCCGATGAAAACGCGCCCGTGCTGGTCACAGGAAATTACCGGCTCACGGTAGCCCGCCTGTGGAAGAGGCTGCGTAGTAGAAATCTCTATCTGCTGGTAGCGGACAGCGGCGGCATCAATGTCTGGTGTGCTTCGGCCGGAGGCCGGCTGACCCATCACCAAGTGCTTTCCGTTCTAAAGACCAGCCGAATTGAGGAACGGGTCAACCACAGGCGGCTTGTGTTGCCTCAGCTATCCGCCACAGGGATTGACGGCCGCCAATTACACCAGCGATCCGGATGGCACATTTGCTGGGGCCCCGTCTATGCCAGGGACATTCCCGCATTCCTGGACCGAAACTTTCAGGCCATTCCGCCAATGCGGCGGGTGGAATATCCGCTCGGTGCCCGTATCGAAATGGCTCTTTGTTGGGCCTTCTCCCTTTCCTTTCTGGCCCTCTTTCTCCTTTCTTTCCTGTGGCCACAGGCCATCCCGGCCACAATTGCAATCATTTTCGCCGCATCCATTCTGTTTCACCTCTCTCTTCCGCTTTTCCGGAACCTGTTTCGACCATATAGGCGTCCATCAAAAATCTGGCCGGTAGAGTTCGAATCCGGAGGGCTCCAAACCCTTATTTTGCTGGCGATCTGGGTAGCCGCTTTTATCCTGAATACAGCCGGATCCATTCCCCTCGCCGAAAGTTGGAAGTGGGCACTGCTGATGAGCATCGTGCTGCTTACCCTCACCATCGATTTGCCCGGAAGCACTCCCATTCTCAAAAGCGGCACGCACGAAGATCGTCACTGGAACCTGGTCCTGGACGGCAATCGCTGCCAGGGCACGGGAATTTGCCGGGAGGTTTGTCCGATGCAGTGCTTCGACTGGGCCCCCAGCGGAAAAAGCATGATCCATGCACGGCCGGATGACTGCATCCGCTGTGGCGCTTGTGTTGTACAGTGTCCTGTGGACGCCCTGTTTTTCCTGGACCCGGAAGGCAACCGTTTGGACGTCGATCTGATCCGATACCGCAAAGTGGACATCTGGGGCAGACGGAACGTACACGTGAAATAAAAAAAGGAGGTTCTATTGAAACGCCTTTCCCTCACCCGCCTGATTTTTCTTGGACTATTTCTGGGACTCATCGCCGGTCTGATTTTTGGAGAATCGATTCTACCGGTGGCCGAACCGCTGGCGGAGATTTTCCTCCGGCTTCTGCGCATGGCCATCATGCCGCTGATCATCACTTCCATCATTTCCGGCGTGGTCAGTGTGGGAAGTGCAGCGGGACTTGGCAGACTGGGCGTAAAAACGTTCGGATACTACATTCTCAGTAGCCTCCTGGCCATCTTAACAGGCCAGATTCTGGTCAACATCTTCAAACCAGGAGCAGGAGCCAACATCGACCTCGGCGAAGCCCCCGCCGAACTGGCTGCCGCCAAACAGAGCGTGGGTGACCTGCTCATCCGCATGATCCCGGAAAACCCCTTCGAATCCATGGCCCGAGGCGATGTCCTTCCCGTCATCTTTTTTTCCGTGCTCTTTGGCTATTTCATAACGCGCCTGGACCGCCAGCCGCGAATGCAGCTTTCCAATTTTTTCCAGGCCGCATTCGATACCATGATGCGGCTGACCCTTTTCGTGGTCTGGAGCGCCCCTCTGGGCGTATTCGGCATCATTGCCCGGATTACCGCTAAAACCGGGCTGGAAGCCTTCAAACCGCTCGGCTTTTATTTTGTAATTGTCTTGCTGGGACTGGCCATTCACGGGCTGGTCAACCTCCCCTTGCTTTTGACACTCATTGCCCGGGTAAACCCTTTTAAACACTACAAAGGCATGCCTTCGGCCTTGCTTACTGCCTTTTCCACCTGTTCCACCATGGTGACCCTCCCGCTTACCCTGCAGGCGGTCACCGGAAACTCCAGAGTTTCCAACCGGGTCGCCAATTTTGTGCTTCCCATTGGCGCCACCGTCAACATGGATGGCACAGCCCTGTATGAATGTGTAGCCACCATTTTCATCGCTCAGGTGTACGGTTTTCATCTCAGCTTGGGAGCACAGATGATCATCGTCCTCACTGCCCTGCTGGCCTCCATCGGCGCGGCAAGCGTCCCCATGAGCGGTCTGGTGATGATGTCCATTATTCTCAAGGCAGTGGGACTTCCCCTGGAAGGCGTGGCCATTATCCTTGCCGTAGACCGCGTGCTGGACATGTTCCGTACCACCATTAACGTTCTGAGCGATAGCTGCGGTGCTGTAATCGTGGCTCGGCTTGAGGGAGAAACACTACAGGGGATGGGTGATCCAAAAACCGCGGAATAAAACCCCCATTCCCGCTAAACGGAATAGACACACACAAAACTCTCGCCGGTCAGTGGTCCGCCCCCTGAGGAAGGAGGGCAAATCCTGATCACGATCGTAGGGCCAGCACGCAGGGAAAGCGGGCGGGGATCGCGTATCCGTGGTGCAACGTGCATCTCCACCGGACCATCGCGATCAGCTTTCTTTCCCGGAAAATCGGCCCGCCCGCAGACGGTTATTTCGCACCTGCCGAAGCGAACGTGCCCTCCAGAGGAAGCCGCACAGTACCTCTAAACAAGGGTTGTACCACGTGACAGAAGCCTTCTACGGTTCCCCATTTATCCCTTCAAACCGCAAAAGCCGGACGATTTTTTCCTTTTCCGCTTCCGGAAACTTCTGCCGATTTCTGCAGAAAAGCTGGATCCACAGAAAAGACGTGGTAGTTTCCCCCGATAATGTTGAACCCATAGCTCCCCATCCGGCAGCGGTCCCCTCCATCCCATCCACCTACGCAAACATTCCGATCCATTCCCGTCTTTTTTCGGCGGAACAACCCGGTTCGGCCGCGGGCAAATTCAGGGCGTTTTTCAACCNCCTGCACC